>NZ_ADXM01000031.1:0-29421 GCF_000179255.1 Synechococcus sp. CB0205 | reverse complement strand
GACGGGCTCCTGGCCCTCTAAAGCAGCCCAGTCCAGGGCCTGCAACTGCTGTTGAACATCAGCGATCAAGGCCTCGCCCCGCAGGGCCCCCAAGCCAGCCCCACTCGCCAGAGCAACCGGCGTGGAGCGGGGCAACCAGTCCCCCAAGGCCTCCAGGCTGCGCAACCAACGGCTCCAATGGAACGAACGGCGCGTGCGCAGGGGACGGGCCTCACCCGACGCGACTGGACTGAGCAGCCGCCCGCAGAACAGCAGCGGCGCGCCATTGAATGCCCGATCAGCGAGCAGCACGGCACTGCCCGGGGTCGGGCCTGGGGTCCAGCGCAGGCTGTATCCCGGGGCGAGGGACTGCTCTGACGAGAAGGGCTCGAGTCCATCAACGGTCGGTAAGAGGTAGGCCTCCTGCTCCTGCAGGGAGACCGGCCACTGCAGCTCCTCTTGAAAGCGTCGGGTGCGGCCGTGGCCATCACGGCTGGTCAAGACCAGTCGACCCGGGCCGCGCTCCCGCAGAAAAGCCAGGTTGGCTTGATTCAGTCCTGGACAGTCGATCAGAAGACCCGCGCATCCCTCCCACTCCGGGGTCTCCAGCCACCAGGCCGAGCCCCCCAGCGTGTCGCGGTTGGGGGCAAAGAGCCAAAGGTTCTCGAGGACCTGACGCGGCGGGCGCCCTTCCGGCAAGGGCTCTGCAAACACCGAACCGGATGCAGCCTGCTGGGGGCTCTCCTCACTCACGACGGGCCACAACCGCTCCACCACCTTTAGCTTGTGGTGGCAGCCCCCAGGATCCGTTGGCTTCGATCCACCTCGGACAGCCCTGGCCACTTGGGGCGCAAGCGACGCCCAGGGGGGTGAACTTTTCCCTGGCCGCTCCCAGTGCCAGCCGGATTGAGCTGCTGCTGTTTCGCGATGGCAACGCCAGTGAACCCGAGCAAACGATTGAGCTGAAGAGCAGCCACCGCTCCGGCGACCTCTGGCACGTGGAGGTCGAGGGCGTCGGCATCGGCTGCTGCTACGCCTACCGAGTCTTTGGCCCCCTGCAACCGGGAAACCACGGCTACAACCCGTCCAAGTTGCTCCTTGATCCCTGTGCCCGTGCCATCACAGGGTGGGATGTCTACAGCCGAGTCGATGCCCTCGGCGGGATGCCGAATACGGCGAAGTGCCTCAAAGGGGTCGTCACCGAGAGGGATCGCTTTGATTTCCAAGCGGCGCCTAGACCGCGCCACAGCTGGCAGCGCACACTGATTTACGAGCTGCACGTGGGGGGCTTCAGCCGCGGCCAGGGCAGCCCGGTCACCCCGGACGCCCAGGGGACCTACCTGGGGTTAATCGAACTCATTCCATATCTAAAGGACCTCGGCATCACCACGGTCGAACTGCTGCCGGTGATGGCGTTCGACCCCCACGATGCACCCGAGGGACGCATGAACTACTGGGGCTACAGCCCCCTCAGCTGGCTGGCCCCCCATCACGGCTACCAGCAGGGAGACGATCCCCTACAGATTCGCCATCAGGTGAGGCAACTGGTGAGCGCCTGCCACCAGGCCGGCCTCGAGGTGCTGGTGGATGTGGTCTACAACCACACCTGCGAGGGCAACCAGGCCGGCCCAACCCTGAGCTGGCGCGGAATTGACGACCGCCTCTACTACCACCAGAACGCTAAAGGCGATTACCTCGACGTCAGCGGCTGCGGCAACTCCATTGCTGCCAACCGGCCCTTGGTGCGGCGCCTGATTCTTGAATCGATGCGCTGCTGGGCCCTGGAGCTGGGGGTCGACGGCTTCCGCTTCGACCTCGGCATCGCCCTCAGCCGCGGGGAAGAACTAGCCCCCCTCGACAAACCACCACTGTTTGAAGAGATCGAAGCCGACCCCGAGCTCTCCGATCTGAAGTTGGTCAGTGAGCCCTGGGACTGCGGCGGCCTCTATCGCCTGGCCGATTTCCCTGCCAAGCGCATTGGCAGCTGGAACGGCCGTTTCCGCGATGACGTGCGTCGCTTCTGGAAGGGAGATGACAAGAGCTGCTGGGCCATGGGCCAACGCCTGAGCAGCAGTCCCGATCTCTTCGGCGGCCAACCAGCCGTCCTGGGGCGCAGCATCACCTTCTTAACCGCCCATGACGGCTACACCCTGAACGACCTGGTCAGCTACGGCGGTAAGCACAACCTGGCCAATGGGGAGGACAACCGCGACGGGGATAACCACAACAACAATTGGAATCACGGCGCCGAGGGGCCCTGCAGCGACCCCGACATCCAATCCCTAAGGAATCGGCAACTGCGCAACCTGCTGGCGAGCCTGCTGCTCGCCCCCGGGGTTCCCATGTTGCTGATGGGGGACGAGGTGCGCCGCAGCCAGGGCGGCAACAACAACACCTGGTGCCAGAACAACATCCTCGGCTGGATGCATTGGGCACCGGACGCGGAGGACCTCGAACTCAAACGCTTCCTGCAACGGCTGATTCAGATCCGCCACCAGTGGGCCGATTTGTTCAATCCCGAGGTGCCCCATGCCGAGGCCAAGTCCCCCCGCTTCGATCAGCCGGGACACCTCATTCGCCAATGGCACGGCCCCAAACTCGGACAACCCGATTGGGCCAGCTGGTCCCACACCCTGGCCTGGAGTCTCAACGACCGTCAGCGGGGCCCCTTGATCTGGTGCGGGATGAACGCCTACTGCGAGGACCTGAGTTTCGAGGTGCCCAAGGTGAATCACGGCTGGCGCAAGGTGATCAACACCGCTGAGGCCGATGCTGCACCCGCCGACCCCCAAGCCTGGAACGGTGCAACCCAGGCCATGAAGAGCCGCAGCCTGGTGCTGCTCGTGGAGCAGAGCTGCTTCTAGAGGGAAGCGGGCTGCGGGAATCGAACCCGCATCATCAGCTTGGAAGGCTGAGGTTTTACCACTAAACTAAGCCCGCAGCAGTACAAACGCACTAGAAGCGTTCGGTGCTGAACGCCAGCGGATCGGGTTTCGCGCTGACTAGAGCATTATGACCTGCGTTCGGGACAGCGTCCTTGGCCGCCACGCCTCAAGCCCCTAGCGATGCCGTTGATCTGCGGGGCAGACCACGTCAACGCTTGCTCTGGGCCTATGGCCTCGGGGACGTCGGCACGGGCATGGGCGCCTCCCTGATTGGCTTCTATTTACTGCGCTTCTACGTCGCCGCGGGTCTTCCCCCCTGGCTCGCCGGCCTGGCCTATGGGCTCGGACGGCTTTGGGATGCCGTCAATGACCCGATCGTCGGCTGGCTCAGCGACAAGACCGTCAACACCAAACTCGGCCCACGTCTGCCCTGGATCCTCTGGAGCGCCGTTCCCCTGGGTGCCTCCATGGCACTGATGTGGTGGCTGCCCCCCTGGGACAACATCTGGACCAAGTTCTGGGTCTTTTTGGTGGTCTCCGTGGTCGCCAACAGCCTCTACACCTGCGTCAATCTCCCCTACACAGCCCTTGCGGCCGAACTCACCACCGACGTCGGACTGCGGACCCGGCTGAACACCTCCCGCTTCACCGGCTCGATCCTGGCCACGATAACCGCGGCCCTGCTGGCGGGGGTGCTGGTGAGCGATCTTCGTGATCCCTCCACCTATCTGCCGGTTGGCCTGGTCTCAGGCGTGATCATCAGCCTCTCGGGCCTGCTCTGCGGTTGGGGCCTGCTGCCGGCCGCCCGCAATTGCCAACGGCCTGAACCCACCCCCGGAACCACCCGCAAGTTGCTGCGGCGGGTGGCCCAGAACGGCCGCTTCTTAATGGTGCTGGCCCTCTATCTGCTGCTCTGGTGCTCCCTGCAGCTGATGCAGGCCGTCTCACTCTTCTTCCTTCCGGTCGTGCTCCAGGTGCCCGAGGGGCTGAGCAAATTGATCCTGTTGCCCTTCCTGCTCAGCTCCCTTGGGGGGCTCTGGCTCTGGAACAACGTCTCCCATCGAGCCGGACGCCTTCAGGCCCTGCGCCAGGGGGGGCTGCTCTGGATCATCGGCTGCCTTCTCGTGATGGTGCTCCAGCCCCTGAACAGCAGCCTGCCCCTGCTGGCCACCGGCAACCTGCTCAAGCTGGTCCTGCTGGTGGTCACCATCGTTTTGGCCGGCATCGGCGCCTCGACGGCCTATCTCATTCCCTGGTCACTGCTGCCCGATGCCATCGACGCGGACCCGGAGAAGCCAGCCGGGCAGTACAGCGCCTGGATGGTCCTGGCCCAAAAGGTCTGCATCAGCGTCGTCATTGCCCTATTGGGCATGGTCCTCAGCGCCAGCGGTTACGACGAAGCCCTCGCCAACACCGCCCAACCAGCCAGCGCCCTAGTGGCGATCCGGCTGTGCATGGGCATCATTCCCGCAGTGTTGGTGGTTCTTGGGCTAGTGGTGACGCGCCGCTGGCCCGAGAGGGGCCTGCATCTTCAAGCCAGCTAGCAACCCCATCGCATGCCTGCCCGCCGCCTTCCCGCCTGGCTTCGCCCCCGCTGGCTGACCCGCTTGGGGGAAAGCCTGCTGATTGGCGGTCAAGCCGTCTCGGCCCTGGCCAAGGGCCAGATCAACCCGAATGACCTCATCGCCGAATTGATGGAGGCGGGCCCCGGCAGCTTCCTGATCATCCTGATCACCGGACTGGCGGCAGGCACGGTGTTCAACATCCAGGCCGCCTCTGAGCTGGTCAAGCAGGGCGCGGGATCAACCGTGGGCGGGATCCTGGCCCTGGGACTGGCCCGTGAAATCGCACCGATCCTCACCGCCACCCTGGTGACCGGAAAGGTGGCCACGGCCTATGCCGCCCAACTGGGGACCATGAAGGTCACCGAACAGATCGACGCGATCACGATGCTGCGCACCGACCCGGTCCAGTACCTCGTCGTCCCGCGTCTGCTGGCCATGGTTGTCATGACCCCTGTCCAATGCCTCGCCTTCTTCGGGGTGGCGATCTGGTCGGGTCAAGTCAGCAGCGCCATCCTCTACAACATCCCGCCGGATGTCTTTTGGACCTCCGTGCGCGGCTGGATGCAGCCTTCGGACCTGCCGGCGATGCTGCTGAAGGCCGGTGTCTTCGGCCTTCAGATTGCCGTGATCGCCTGCGGCTGGGGCCTCACGACCCGGGGCGGCCCCAAGGAAGTCGGCACCAGCACCACTGGCGCCGTGGTGATGATCCTGGTGACCGTGTCCTTGATGGATGTGGTCCTGACCCAATTGCTCTTCGGTTCATGAGTCCTGCAACCGTGACTGGATCCGGTCCGAACCCTGATCAGGGCACGATCCTGGCCCCGCGGATCTGGGTGCCCCTGGGGGTCCTGCTGCTGGGCTTGGCCTGCCTGCTGCTCAACGTTTGGGCCGCCGCGCTGGTCAGCGTCTTTGGTCTATTCCTGCTGGTCCAGAGCCAGATCCTGCGCCTGCAGTTCTGCGCTGAGGCCCTGATCGTCTGGCGGGGCGAGAGCGTCCTACGCCGCTTCCCCTACAGCGAATGGCTCAATTGGACGGTGTTCTGGGGGCCATTCCCTGTGCTGTTCTATTTCCGTGAACAGCAGAGCATTCACTTCCTGCCCGTGTTGTTTGATGCCAACAGCCTGCGCGAGCAGCTCAACCACCACGTGAGCGCCCAGCCATGAGCGACGACGCCACCAACCCAACACAACCAGACGACTGGACGGCCCTTGCCACCAGCGAACTGCGGCAGCAGCGCGATGCCCTGCAGCAGGAGATCAGCGAGCTGAGCAGCCGGCGGGATCAACTGCAGCAGGAGATCCAAAGCAGCTTTGCCGGCCAATCCGACTCCATCGCCCGGCGGGTGAAGGGGTTCCAGGACTATCTGGTGGGAGCCCTCCAGGAACTGGCTGTCTCCGCAGAACAGATGGAGCTGGTGGTCCAGCCCCTGGTGGTTCAGCCCTCTCCCTTGGATCAAGCAGCCGCAGCCGAAGCCCAAGCCACAGCGGCGGCTGAGATCCCTGCTCCGGCACCGGCGGGGCTGTTCAGCAATGACGAAGCGCTGATTCGCGATCGCCTCGAGAGCTTCCAAGGCCAGGCCGACTTCTACGCCGATCCCTGGAAACTGCGCCGGAGCCTGGAGCCCGGCAGCGCGGCCCTGTTGGAGGACTGGTTCCTGGCCCAAGGGGGCCGCGGAGCACAACCCAGCTGCGGCAGCCGCAACCGCAATGCCCTGACCACCGCCGCCGCCATCTCGATCCTGGGCGAGCTCTACGGCGAGCGCTTCCAGACCTTGGTGCTGGCGGGGATGCCCGAGCGGCTCGGGGAATGGCGCCGGGGCCTGCAGGATTGCCTGGGCCTGAACCGCGAAGACTTTGGGCCGAGCAGCGGCATTGTTCTCTTCGAGCGCGCCGATGCCCTGATCGAACGGGCCGACCGCCTGGAGGAGCGCGGCGAACTCCCCTTCATCGTGGTGGACGCGGCCGAGCCGGCCGTCGAGGTGCCGATCTTGCAATTCCCGGTCTGGCTCGCCTTTGCCGGCAGCCCCACCGAGCTCGCCCTGGAGGATGACCTGCTGTGACCGACTTCGTGATCGCGCCTCTGCTCACCCTGGTTCTGGCCTACCTCTTGGGCTCGTTCCCCAGTGGCTACCTGGCGGGGCGTTGGCTCAAGGGAGTCGACATCCGCACCCTGGGATCCGGCTCCACCGGCGCCACCAACGTCCTGCGCCAAATCGGCAAGGGCCCCGCTTTGGTGGTGTTCCTGATCGATGTGCTGAAGGGCACCGCCGCGGTGCTCCTGGCCAAAGCCCTACTCCAGCCCGATGGCACCAACGCCCTGAGTGATTGGTGGGTGGTCGCCTCCGGTTTAGCGGCGTTGGCCGGCCACATCTGGCCCATCTGGCTGGGCTGGCGTGGGGGTAAGGCCGTTGCGACTGGATTGGGGATGCTGCTGGGCCTGGCCTGGCCCGTCGGCCTGGCCACCTTCGGGGTCTTCCTGACGGTGATCAGCGTCAGCCGCATCGTCTCCCTCTCGAGCGTGCTCGCCGCCCTGAGCCTTCCTCTGCTGATGCTGGCGCGCTTCGCCTCCCTGGGAGAGGCGATCCGTCCGGCCTACCTGAGCCTCTCGATCGTCGCGGCCGTGCTGGTGATCTGGAGGCACCGCAGCAACCTGAGCCGGATCGCTGCGGGCACCGAGCCCCGCCTGGGGGACAAGAAAAAAGAGGCCTAACCGAGCGCGCGACTGCGCTCTGCGGCGGCCACAACGGCCTCAATCAAGGCCGACCGCAGCCCCGCTTGCTCGAGGGCGCGGACCCCGGCAATGGTGGTGCCGCCCGGGCTGGTCACCATGTCCTTGAGCTGGGCGGGATGCAACTGCTGCTCATGCAACAGCGCGGCGGTCCCCGCCAAGGTGCGATGGGCTAGGTGCAGAGCTTGCGCCCGCGGCAGGCCGGAGGCCACCGCTCCATCCGCCATGGCTTCAGCCACCAAGGCCACAAAGGCGGGTCCCGATGAGGTCAGCGCGAGGAAAGCATCGAGCTGCGTTTCAGGCAGCTCCAGCACCTCACCCACCTGGGTAAACAACTCCAGCAGCCAATCCTTCTGCTCGGCCTCCAGACCCTCGCCCCAGGCCAAGGCCGTCAGGCCAGCGCGCACCAAGCAGGGGGTATTGGGCACCGAGCGCACCACGCGCCAGCTGGGGAACAGGCGCTGCAAACGCTCGAGCTTCAGCCCGGCCAACACAGAAATCAGCAGCGGCGATGCACCGGGAGCGGGGGCTGGAGCCGCGGCTGCCACGGCCTCCAGCTGCTGAGGCTTCACCGCCAGCAGCACAACCGGAGCCGCCCAGGCTTCACGGCCATCGACGCTCACCGAAAGGCCCGCGTGCTCAGTCTGTAGACGCTGGGCCGAGACCTGGGAGGCGACGACGGCGCGGACCGAAGCACGCTGCACCAGGCCGCTCTCCAGCCACGGAAATAGCAAAGCCTGGGCCATGCGGCCCAGGCCAATCACCCCGAAGGTCGAGGGGGAGGTGAGGCTCAACCGACGTTCGCGCCGTACTCACGGCCCCAGGCGGGGGTGGGGGCGATGTCCTGCTGGGGCTCATCAACGCTCTCGCGGTGAGCCACGGTGGGGGCAGAGGCCTCTTCACTGCCGGCGCTGGTGACGGTGACGCAGCTCGGGGCAAACAGGAAGATGCTCTCGCCGACGCGCTCTTGGTGTCCGTCGATGGCGAAGGTGCCGCCGGCCACGAAGTCAACGGCGCGCTGAGCCTGATCGGGCTCCATCATCGTGAGGTTGAGGATCACGGTCTTGCGCTCACGCAGGGCCTGGATCGCGCGAGGCATCTCGTCGAAGCTGCGGGGCTCCATCAAGGTGACCTCAGCCGCCGAGGTGGAGATGCCGGGCATGCCAATCACATTGCTCCCAGCGAAGGGATCAACGGCATCGAAATCGCTGGTCAGAGCGAGTGCCCCAGAGGGTGTCGAACCACTGGTTTCAGGCATGTCGCCCTGGTCGTAATCGAGATCGTCGTCCTCATAACCGTCGAGGTAATCGTCTCCGGAAACAACTGCACGCAGGCGGGAGAACAACGACACCGTGAAACCTCGGATTTGGCTTTCAACCTAGATAGCGTCCCACGCGAGCGGTGACAAGGGTTTCAGCGGATCATTGTTGGCTTTCATGCCGGTTTCAAAGCTTCGGACCAAAGAGGGCTGAACCCACCCGGACCCAGGTGCTCCCAGCGGCGGCAGCCTCGGGCCAATCACCACTCATTCCCATCGACAATTCGGCCAGACCCAGGCGCTGGGCAAGAGCCGAACACTCCGCAAATAACGCCGCCCGCTCTGCCCCCTCCACCTCCAGGGGAGCCATGGTCATCAGACCGACAATCCGCAGGTGCGGCAGCTGCTGAAGCCGCGGCCATTCCCGCTCCAATTCCTCAACGGAGAGGCCCCCTTTGTTGGGATCGGGGCGCAGCTTGACCTGCAGAAAGATGGAGGGCAGCAGCCCTTCCTCTCCTGCAATCCGCGAGATCCGCTCGGCCAGGCTCAAGGAGTCCACGGAGTGAATCACGCTGAATTGCTTCAGCACCGGCCGCACCTTGTTGGCCTGCAGACGGCCGATGAAGTGCCAATCCAGGTCAACGCAATCGGTCAGTTCCTGCTGCTTCGCCGTGGCCTCCTGCAGGCGGCTTTCACCAAAGCTGCGTTGCCCGGCTTGCACCAACGCGCGAATGCTGCTGGCGGGGTGGCCCTTGCTCACCGCCAACAAGCGGGTGTGGGAGGGCAACTGTGCAGACAGGGCTGCAAGACGATCTGCAGCAGGGGAAGTGCCCAACAGTTAGATGCCCAACGGCTAGATGAAGGTCTTGTCGAACAATTGTCGCCAGCTGGCATGCACCTCGGGACCTTCTCGGCGGGCGCGATTGAGATTTTGCTCGGCCAGATGGCGGGCATCCATCAAGGGGATCACCTCAAATTCGACGCTGCGGCCCTGCACCGTGACCAGAAAAAACATCCTCTGGGCGTAGAGGGTGGCGTAGACCTCCCGGCCATCGCCCGTCTCGGCGACGCGATAGAGCAAGCCAAAGGTGGGGTGATTGAGATAGCGCTCGTTGCTCACACGCCAAGGTCGGCCAACCGTCTATCAAAGCGCACCGAAGCGCCAGCGCAGCACCAGAACAGCAAGCAAGCCCATCCAGCCGAAGGCCTGAAGCACGGGGGCACGAAGCCTGGAGCGCAGGAGTTGTGAGGGGGCCATCCACTGACCGCCCCGGGCCAACAGGGCCTCCGCCCCCTGCTCCGCCCTCAACAAAACGTTGGCCAGCAACCGCTCCCCCAAGGCCAGGACCAGGCCGACTGACGCCTGAAAGCCCAAGCGCCGCAGGTTGACCGAACGGGTGGCGAGGGAGCGCAGGAGGTTCTGGAACTCCTCTTGAACCAGCGGCAGAAAACGCAGAGCCAATAGCAAGGTGAAGCCCAGCCGCTCCACGGGAACCCCCAGGCGACCCAGGGGAGCGATGCACCAACTCAGGCCCCAGACCAACTCCTCCGGTGGGGTGGTCAGCAGCAGCAGGTTGGCGCTGTGAATCACCGTGAACAGGAGCGTGGCGCTGTTGATCCCCAACTCCGCCGAGCGACGGGTCACCACCAACGGACCGAGCGGCAGGGGGCCCAGTTGCACCGGACCCAGCCGCAGCAACTCCCAACGCAGTCCCTGCTGATCGGAGCCCAACTCCAATTCCTGGGGAGGACGATTCAAGGAGGCAGGCGCCAGGGATCCCGTCGGCAGGGTCGTCGCCAGGGCACCCACCAACACCGAGAGGACAAGAAGCAAGGGAAGGGTGCGGCGCCAGAGGCGCCAGGGCAGCCCACTGCAGGCGGTGAACAGCAGCAACAGGCCCACCAGGGCCAGCCGCCACCAGGGTCCAGCCAGGATCGGCGTCAGCAGAAACGCCACCGTCCAGGCCAGCTTCAGGCGGGCATCGAGAAGCCGCAGCCAGCTGCTGGTTCCATCGACGTACTGGCCGATGGGGATCTGCCGCAACCAATCCATCAGGGCTGAAGCCGGCTCAGGCCCTCAGCGTCCCCTGGCCTGCTGCCGCGCCAGATCCCGCTCCGCATCGCGCTGCTGCTTACCGCGCCAGAACAACTTGAGCGGCGACCCCTCAAAGCCCAGACCCTCACGGATTTGTCGTTCGACGTAGCGACGGTAGGTGTCCCCAAACAACTTCGGGTCGTTGACGAACAGGGTGAAGCTTGGGGGGCGAACGGCCACCTGGGTGCCGTAGTAAATCCGGCCCTGACGTCCGCCGCGGCTGGTGGGCGGAGAGCGCCAACTGACCGCTTCTCGGAGCACCTCATTGACGACCGAGGTGCTGACGCGGCGGCGATGCTGCTCCACAGCAACGGCAGCGATCGCAAAGATGCTTTCCACCCGCTGACCGGTCAGCGCCGAGGTGAAGAGCATCGGAGCCCAGTCCAGGAAATAGAGCTTGGCCCGCAGCTCTTTTTCCATGGCCGGCATGGTGTGGCTGTCTTTTTCGATCGCATCCCACTTGTTGACCACCACCACACAGGCGCGCCCCTCTTCTTCAATGCGGCCCGCAAGGCGTTGATCCTGCTCGGTGACGCCATCGAGGGCATCGATCACCAGCACACAGACATCGGAGCGCTCGATCGCCTTGAAGCTGCGGTTGATGCCGAAATACTCCGGCCCGTAGTTCACCGAACGACGGCGGCGAATACCGGCGGTATCCAGCAATTTCCAGGGCTTCCCTTCCCGCTCGATCGAGGTGTCGATCGTGTCGCGGGTGGTGCCGCGAATCGGACTGACAATGGCCCGCTTCTCGCCGCAAACCGCATTCAGCAGGCTGGACTTGCCGACATTGGGACGGCCCACGATGGCCATCTGGATGGGCTCCTCCCCCTCCAACTCCTCGGCGGCCGGCAGATGGTCCACCATCCGATCGAGCAGATCGCCGGTCCCAGCGCCGTGAATGGCGGAGATCGGGAAGGGCTCACCGAGTCCCAGGCTCCAGAACTCGGCGGCCATGGCGAGGCCCGCCTCAGGGGACTCACATTTGTTGACCGCCAGAAGCACCGGAACGTTGTGCCCCCGCAGCCACTCGGCGATGGACTCATCTGCAGCCGTCAGCCCCTGCTGTCCATCGGCGATGACAACCGCAACTGAAGCCTCGGAGAGGGCGAGGTTCGCTTGCTCACGAATTTCCGGCAGGAATTCGCTGTCGTCGTCAAAGACCAGACCGCCGGTGTCGACCACCTTGAAATGGCGATCCCGCCAATAGCCCTGCTGATAGGTGCGATCACGGGTCACACCGGGTTCGTCGTGAACGATGGCCTCGCGACTACGGCAGAGGCGGTTCACAAGGGTGGATTTGCCCACGTTGGGGCGGCCAATAATGGCAACGACGGGCAACGCCAAAGAGTTATCGCAACAACTGCCGTAATCCGACCCTACAGGCCGGCAGAAGCGAAAATCTTTCCGCCAGTCTCAAAACGAGACCAGGCGAGTCTCGCTAGAGGAGGGGTGTTCTGTCCCCCGCCCGACGGCGGTCTCCCGCGATGGTGGAACTGATTGCCTCGATCGTGGTCGATCTCTCCGACCAGAAGCTCTACGTCTACAACCAACAGCAAGAGCTCGTTCGCACGGTGCTGGTCAGCACTGGCAAAGGCTCCACTCCCACACCGATGGGTGTTGGCCAGGTCTACGACAAGTACCGGAGCGTGACCATGCGCGGCCGGGGCTATGTCGCGCCCAACGTGCCCTGGGCGATGTGCATCACCCAGAACGGAATGATCTGCATGCACGGAGCCCCCTGGCAGGAGCAGGCCAATGAGGCCTTTGGCGTGCCCCGGAGCCACGGCTGCATTCGGATCCCCAGCCCCCATGCCCGCTGGCTGTTTGAGAACACACCCAAGGGAACACCCGTCAGCATCCAGGCCTGAGCCATGCGGGGAGGGCCTTCAAGCCAGATCCTGCAGCTCCTGAGCCTGGAGCTGTTGATCGTGGGCCTGTGGGTCCTTGCCCTCCCTGCCCATCAGGCCCCCGCGAGCCCGGGGATCAGCCAATCGGCAGGTCGCCTGGATGGCCCTGGACCGGATCAGCGGGTTGCTCCAACAACGGAGGCATCGGACCGTTAGCGGGCAAGGGTTCGCCCCGCTCCGCCAGGTGGGCCAGCAGCCAGTTCACCGCGGTGGCCCGGCGGGTGCGGCGTGGATAGAGGCCGCCAATCCGGTAGCCGCCAAAGCCCAGCTGCTCCTTGAGCAGCTGCTTGTAGGGCTTGGGAACCGACCGGGTCAGAGCCACGCTGGCTGGACGCTGGGCAATGAACTGGGGCTCGATTGGAAAGGACTCCCGCCAACTGGCCTCCGTCGCCGGGCCGGCGCTCCAAACCCCCTCGCCGTTCTGCTCGTATCCCAAGCGCGGCCAGATCAACTCACACACAAAACGATCGTTGGTGCGGTCCTCCAGCACCGCTTCCAGCAGCTCCCTGCTGAGGGGGTAAGGAATGGGCATCGACCTGGAGTCCGAGAATCGGATCACCATGATCACGCCCGCCCTCACCACCGAAGCGATTCAGCTGTCCGGCCAGGGCACACCGCGCCTGCTGCGCTGCCGCGCCCTGCAGTCGCCCTTGGCGGGTGTGAGCGATCGCATCTTCCGCGGGCTGGTGCGGCGCTGGGCGCCCGATGCCCTGCTGTTCACCGAGATGGTCAACGCCACCAGCCTGGAGCTGGGCCATGGCCTGCAAAAGGTCGAGGAGCTAGCCCTCGAGCAGGGGCCCATCGGCGTTCAGCTCTTTGATCACCGGCCCCAGTCGATGGCCGATGCGGCCCGCAGGGCGGAGGCCGCCGGGGCCTTCCTGATCGACATCAACATGGGCTGCCCGGTCAAAAAGATCGCCAAAAAAGGGGGCGGCAGTGGCCTGATCCGCGAACCCGATCTGGCCAGCCGCATCGTGGAGACGGTCTCTGCGGCCGTCTCGATCCCAATCACCGTGAAGACCCGGCTGGGCTGGTGCGGCAGTGACCTCGACCCGGTGGCCTGGTGCCGTCAACTGGAGAGCGCTGGGGCCCAGCTGCTCACCCTCCATGGCCGCACCCGGGAACAGGGATTCAAAGGAAGCGCCGATTGGCAGGCCATTGCCGCGTTCAAACGCGCCCTGGCCATCCCTGTGATTGCCAACGGCGACATCAACTCCGCCGCCGATGCCCTGCGCTGCCTGGAGCAAACCGGCGCCGATGGGGTGATGGTGGGGCGGGGAAGCATGGGGGCCCCCTGGCTCGTCGGCCAAATCGATGCGGCCCTCAGCGGCCGGCCGATCCCAGAGTCCCCCTCAGCGCTTGAGCGGGTGCTGCTCGCCAAGGAACAACTCCAGGCCCTGGTGGCCGCCAAGGGCGACCACGGACTCCTGATCGCCCGCAAACACATGGGCTGGACCTGCAATGGGTTCACGGGCGCCCCGCAACTGCGGCACGCCCTGATGCGGGCGCCAACGCCCGCCGAAGCCATCGCACTGCTGGATCAAACCGCCGCGGCCCTCGCCAGCTAGTAAGCGCCGATCTGCAGCAGGTCCCGGGTGCCGCTGACCCCCTGCACGGCAAACAACAGGAGGATCAGCACATTGGCGCTGATGTGCAGCTGCCGCAGCCGAGGGTTGCGCTTGATCTCCGGCCGCGCCGAGAGCGTGAACAGCATCAGACCGCTCAGCAGAACGCCAGCCCAGTAGTGGGAGCTCCAGAACCCCGCGCCGAATGGATTGTCGGAGAGACGCCAGATCTCAGCCTGACTGCCCAGGCCCAGGACTCCGGCCCAGCAGAGCAGCGCAAAACTCGCCCGCCAGATCGCCCGGTGCACCCGCAGCAGAGCCGCCAGGGCCACCAGGGTCCCGGCCGACACCAGCAGCAGGAGCCCGTAGCGGCTAGCACCGCCGCTGAAGTCCGCACCGGCCTCCAGATAGGCCTTGCTGAACGAATAGACGATGGCAATCAGCACCGCCACGACCACCCCAACCGTCAGCCAGAGGCCATGGTCGGCGTGCTCCTGCGGCACCGGTTCGGGCTGCTTGGTGATGCCCAGGCGCTTCTCGCGCACCAGCAGGCCCAGACGAACCGTCGCCCCCATCAGGGGATAGACGAACAGGATCACCAGCACCGGATGGAGCAGGGCAAACCAGTCAATGGCGCTCATGGCAACAGCTCCTCTAGGGCAGAACCTTGGGCCAACCCTGACGGATCAGCAACAGTGAAAAGTAGGGCTGCTCGTCCGCCGGGATCGAATCGGCCGGGGCCAAGAGCTGATCGGGCCAGCCCACCCGCTGGGCGAACAGGCTGCTGCCGAGCAGACCACGACGCTCCAGGAGCGGTTGCACCCAGCGCCAGCGGCGGCCCAATTTGAGCAGGGCCAACACCACCTCTTGATGGCGCGCCCAATCCAAGAGAGCCTCCAGGGACTCTGGATCCTCGGGCGTGGGGCGAATCATCAGACCCTCCTGCTGCAGGGCCAGGGGCCAGGGGAAGCCTTGGGCCGAAGCGGCCGCCGCAGCCGCCGCGGCCGCCGTAATCCCAGGAATCACAGCCACAGGCACCCCTGGATGGCGATCGGCCAAGGCCAGCAGGGCATAGGAGCAGCTGGCATAGAGCGAGGCATCCCCCTCACACAGCAACACCACCGCCTGGCCCTGCTCCACGGCCAGAGCCAGGGCATCGGCGGCCTCTCGCCAGGCCTGTTGGCGCGGCACCGCCTCCGCCACCATCGGGAACAGCAAGGGCAGCCGCCGTTGCGCAGCCGAGATCCAGGGCGCCGCGATCTGGGCCGCCATGCCCTCGGCGTCGGGTCTTGCCACGGGATAGGCCACCACGGCCGCCGAGGCGATGGCCTGGATCGCCGCCACGGTCAGCAACTGGGGATCGCCCGGACCCACACCCACCAGGGTGACCCCAGGCTTGGCCGCCGTGGCAGCGTCTGCCAAGACGCGCAGGATCGCGCTGGAGGACATCGAAGGGGGCTCAACCGGCCCCTTTCTAGGGTGATGGGATTCAGCGGGCTGGGCGATGAGCGACCTGCAGGTCTTCGGCGAGGCCGAGCAAAAAGCCAAGCTGACGACGAACGATCCGGCGGTCATTACCGCTGAACTGGCTGAGCGGGGCATCGGCTTCGAGCGCTGGCCGGCCCGTGAGGCGCTCCCGGCGGGTGCGGGTCCCGAGGACGTTCTCAAGGCCTATGCCCGGGAGATCCAAGCGGTCCAAGCCCGGGGCAGCTACCCGACAGTCGATGCGATTCGGATGACCCCGGACCATCCCGAGCGCGCCGCCCTGCGCCAGAAGTTCCTCGCCGAACACACCCACGCCGAAGACGAGGTGCGTTTTTTTGTTGAAGGGCGAGGGCTCTTCTGCCTGCACATCGGCGAGGAGGTGCTGCAGGTGCTCTGCGAAGCCGATGACTGGATCAGCGTGCCCGCCGGCACCAAGCACTGGTTTGACATGGGGGCAGAGCCCTGCTTCTGCGCCATTCGCTTCTTTGAAAACCCCGAGGGCTGGGTGGCGCAGTTCAGCGGCGACCCGATCGCCGATCGCTTCCCCCGTCTGAACTAAGCCTGGATGCCCACCGAGTGCATCCGAACCAACTCCGGACGCTCCAAGCTGCCGCTGAGGGCCTGGGCCTCGAACTGAGCGAGCTCCCGCACGCGCTCCACTGTGACCTCCCGGCCAAAGCGCTGCTCACACAGCACCCAATAGAGCCCGAAGTGGCGGGCTTCACTGGCCAGGAGCTCGCCATAGAGGGCTTGCAACTCGGCATCCGGGCTCTGGACCGCCAAGAGGGCCATGCGCTCATGGCTGCGGGCCTCGATTAAGCCCGCCACTAAAAAGGTGTCCAGCATCCGCTGGGGTTCCGCCTTGCGGACCTGGGCCATCAGGCTGGAGCCATAGGCCGGAGCCGGCAGCTGCTTCAAGGGAATACCGCGGCGCTGCAGCAGGGCCAGAACCTGCTCAAAGTGCTCCAGTTCTTCGCGGGCCAGGGCGCTGAGCTGCGCGCCCAAGGACTCATCGGAGGGATAGCGGAACATCAACTGCAGGGCGACCCCCGCCGCCTTGCGTTCGCAATGGGCGTGGTCAATCAGCACCAGATCAGCGCGGGCCACGGCCTGCTCAAGCCAGGCCTGGGAGCTGGGGGCCGCCAGCCACTTCACCCGCGCCGCCTGGGTCTCCAAGAGCACGGTCATGGCTGCGTCCGCAACTTGGCCACCAAGCCCTGGAGCGCCAGGGAATAGCTGGCCGGCCCAAAGCCGCTGATGACCCCTAGCGCCTTGTCGGCCAGATAGGACTGATGCCGAAAGGCCTCGCGGGCATGCACGTTGCTCAGGTGCAGCTCCACATAGGGAATGGCCACCCCCAGCAGGGCATCCCGCAGGGCTATCGAGGTATGGGTGAGCGCTCCGGCGTTGATCAAAATGCCGTCCACCTGGCTGCGGGCCTGATGGATCCGATCGACGAGGGCTCCCTCGTGGTTGCTCTGAAAGCAACTGAGCTGGACGCCAAGCGACTCCGCTTCTGCGCCCAGCCGCTGCTCGATGGCATCGAGGGTGTCGGCGCCGTAGAGCCCCGGCTCACGCTGTCCCAACAGATTGAGGTTGGGGCCGTTCAGCAACAGCAGATGCATCGGTGCCGGCCAGGGTCAAGGTCCACTGCGGCGATCGTAGGGAGAGTGCCTAGTGGGGCCCACCGGCTGGTAAGTTCTTGGGGTGTGGTTCGGGTCGGTGCCCGAGTGGTTAATGGGGGCGGACTGTAAATCCGCTGGCTCTGCCTACGTTGGTTCAAATCCAACCCGGCCCACCTTCCACATGCCCTTGTAGCTCAGCGGTAGAGCACTCCCTTGGTAAGGGAGAGGTCACGAGTTCAAGTCTCGTCAAGGGCTTCCAAAAATCACCGACAAGTCAAGCGGCACCAGACTTGTCACCCCACCGGCTCTCAAGCCGGTTTTTTATTGCAATGACCCGCACGCGGACCAGATCAGGGACGCCAGTGATACACATTTCAGCCGATACCTTGATGAAGAACCACAAGATTGGCGAACGGCTTGAACGTGCTGGTTGGTAATTTTCAACCACGAATCCTCGGCCTTCTTGAGCGGAACACCCCCACAATCACTGCGTTGCTTGATCGTGGAAGACCAGCTGATGTTTCTTCAGCTGCTGTGCTCGCTACTGGAAGCCATGGCCGGCATTGAAGTGATCGGCTCAGCGACCAGCTGCCAAGAAGCCCAGGAGCTCTGCGAGCTGGATGCACCCGACCTGCTGGTGCTCGATCTGGCCCTGCCGGATGGCGAGGGATTGGACGTTGCCCGGGCCCTGCATCGGCGGTCGCCAGAGTCCAAGGTTGTGGTGCTCTCCGGCCAGGCCTCCAGCTTTGTCTGTCCGCCTGAGCTCCTGAGCCAAATCTGCGGCGTTGTGGACAAGACAGCCGCCTTCCAGCAACTGCATCAGGTTCTCGGGCAACTGGTGCCGCAACCCATCACAACGCTGACACCGCGCCAGCAGGAGATCTATGCCCTGATTGGCCGAGGTCTCAGCAATAAGGAGATCTCGAAAGAGACCGCCCTATCGATCGCCACGGTGGAAACCCACCGCAAAGCCATCGGCCAGAAATTGGGACTCTCTGGCGCCGAACTGGTGCACCAAGCCTCGCGGCTCGCCCCCCTCACCATTGCCCAAGACACCTAGATGGCTCCACGTCACTTGCTGAGCACCCCCAGGAAACTGGCCAATCGGCTGGCCCTGCTGAGCGCGCTTCAGCTCGTGCTCGTCGGAGGCAGCCTCAGCGTGCTGAGTTTCGCCATCGGCCGACGCAGCGGCCTGGAGATCAGCGAGACCTACCGCCAAAACGCGTCGGTGGTGGAACTCTCGACGCGTCTCTCCCGGAAGCTCAGCTACCCCCGCTGGATCAACACCCTCAACCTCGCCTGGCTGGAGCAAAACCCAGGACGTGTTTCGGAGTATGCGGCGATGGCCGAGCGCTTCTGGAACCAGATGCGTGCCTTCCCCGTGGATTACATCAACTACGGCGGAGCCGACGGCCGTTTTATCGGCATGGAGCGCAGCGATGACGGAGAGCTGCTGCTCAACGAAGACACCAGTCGCAGCGGCCGGGGCTCGATGGCTGTCTATGCGATGAAGCAGGGACAACGCGGTGAGCTGCTGGAGCGCATTCCAGGCATGACCGAAACCCACGAGGAAGCCTGGTACACCGACACGGCCAAAGCAGGCAAACCCCTCTGGAGTTCGATTTACGCCTGGGAAGACCAGCCCGAGATTTTCTCGATCTCCTACAACGCGCCCCTCTTTGGAGCCAACCGCAACCTGCTTGGGGTGGTGGGGGTTGACATTGTTCTCTCCCAACTGAGCACCTGGCTCGAGCAGGTCTGGAAGGGCCGCGATGGTTTGGCCTTGATCGTGGAGCCCGACGGCACCCTGGTGGCGAGCTCAAGACCCAGCCAAACCCTCAGCCGCAGTAAGGGCCAAGTGGAGCGCTCCCGATTGGCCGCGCTGAGCGACCCGATGGCGCAAGCCCTCCATCAACGGCTCAAGGGGGGAGCCAACGGCAAACCCGAGCGTGCCCAAATCGATGGCCATCCCTATTCCCTGGTGGCCACGCCCTGGGGCACCGATGAAGGACTGAATTGGATCCTGCTGACCAGCCTCACGGTGGAGCCCGGCACGGCCGCTGCTGACCGGGACGCCCTAATCGCCTTGCTGGCCTCAGCCGGAGCCTTGGCCGGAGCGGCAGCCCTGACCAACAGACAGATCCGCAGCCTGCTCTATCCCTTACGCCAGCTCGAGAGCACCTCCGAGCAACTCAGCCAGAAGCTCAGTCAAGCCACATCACAACTGCAGCCGGAGAGTTTGCAGTTCCACAGCGGCGTGACCGAGCAGTCCGGAGAAGAACTGGTCTCTCTGGATGGAGCCCTACGGCAACTGGTGGATGGCTACAACCGCCTCACCAGCGAGCTGAGGGAACGGGAAGCCAGCCTGGCGGAAGCGCGAGAGAAAGAGCGCTACCGCGATGCCCAAACCCTGGCACTGCTGAAAGACAAGTTGCGCAGCAGCCTGCAGGCTGCTGCCGTGGCCCACGAAATCAATCAACCGCTCAGCGTCTTGCTGCTCAACAGTCAGCTGCTGATCAAGCAAACGGAGAACGTCGACCTCAGCGCGCTCCCCAGCGGCTGGAAGCAACAGGTGGAGGGCATTCGCCACGAAGCCGATCGCGTCGTGCTCACGATCGAGAAGATGCGTGCCCTGCTGAGGAACGTCCAAACAGAGCATCAGCGCCTGAACCTGCGGGAGATCAGCCAGAGCGCTCTGCTCTACGCCCGCTCGGGGGGCAGCACGGCCCGCGTGGCCATCGACAGCATGGCCCTGGAACGCGAGGACGCCCCCGCCTGGATTGAAGGCGATGCGGTGCAGATCCAAATCGCGATCGTCAACCTGCTGCGCAACGCCGCCGAAGCCCTGATCGACGCCCAGACCGCCAAGCCCTGGATCGGCATCAGCATCGAGGCCCAGGGGGATCAGTGGTGCCTGGACGTCGCCGACAACGGACCGGGCCTGCCGCAAAGCCTGCTCGATCAACTCCCCCTGCAAACCAGCAAAGCCAGCGGCAGTGGCCTGGGGCTGTTTGTGGTGCAAACCACCATGGAGAACCACAGCGGCCAGCTGGACATTGCCACCAGCCCCCAAGGAGGCGCCTTGCTGCGGCTGCGCTTCCCTGCCCTACCCAGTTCTGGGGATTGATCAGACCTATAGGGGTCATGCACGGTGTGCATACCTCGGGGTCAAGGCCTTGGCGGACCTACTGCTGGAAGGGATCCCGGTGCTGGATCTGCTGGAGATCACCAGCAGCACGACCGCCGTGGCCCAGCGAATCCAGCGCGACCAGAGCTCGGTCTCTCGGATCTACCGCCATGTCAGCCAAGTCCTGAATCTGGACTTCCAAAAACGGAGCAACGGCCTCTATCAAGCCCAAGCCAATCAGCCCTTGCTGGCGAGCCTGCGGTTGGCCTCACAGCAGATGCGTCTGGCTCTGATGCCGAGCCAACTGCGCTGGCTCCACAGCCTCGATGAGCCATTGCTGCTGGGTGACCTCGGCCTGAGTCTTCCCCCAGCGCTTCCCCTGGCGGGCAGCCGGCAGCCCGAGCGCTTGGCCGCACTGCTGGAGGGGCGACTCCTGGATCTTGTTCTGCTTAGTGAGCCCCCTCTTCTCCCAGCCACAAGTGCCCTGATCAGCCGGCCGGTGGCGGAGCAAAGGATCTACGCACTGCTTCGCCAGGACCTCATCCAAACCCCTGCCATTCAGCAGGTGCTGGATCTCCAGAGCCCATGAAATGCTGAACAAGACCGGGGAGCTCTTGGGATGCTGAAGTCGATCGCACTGCGCCGGGTCTTGATCTATTTCGGGCTGAGCAGCGCGGGCGTTGCGGCGGTCAGCCAACTGGAATTGGATCAACGCAGCGCGGGCGTGATCTATGTGCCGATGTTCATCGGCATCTATGTCCTCTCCCGCTGGATTGAATCCAAGCTCTCGGCCACCCCTCCCTCCGTGAGCCCCGAGGCGGACTCCGAACTCCCCAGCAAGGGCTTCATGGCGAAGTCACCCAAGCCCTAACCACGGGATTTCCGCCGCTGTCCATAGGGTGTCCCAAGCCCTGCCCGTCTATCTGTGCTCCAGCTGACGACCCCCATCGCTGCGATGCGTCAGCTGGTTGTGGGTGGAACCACTCGCCCGCTGCAGTGGCGCCTCGAGCAACTGGATCGACTCGATGCCGCCCTGAGCGCCCACAGCGACGCCGTCCTGGAGGCCCTGGCCAAGGACCTGGGGAAGCCTGATGTCGAGGCCTACTTCGAGGTCGTCGCCGTTCGCCAGGAGATCAGCCTCTGCCGCCGGCAGCTACGCCGCTGGATCGCCCCCAAGAAGGTCAGCGTTCCCCTGAGCCAGCGGCCAGGTCGCGCGGAAGTCATCGCTGAACCCCTGGGCTGCGTCCTGATCATTGGCCCCTGGAATTACCCGTTCCACCTGGCGATTCAGCCCCTGGTAAGTGCCCTGGCGGCCGGGAACACCGCCATCCTCAAACCCTCGGAGCACGCACCGGCAACGGCTCAGTTGATCAGCAGCCTGATCGGGGAGGCCTTCCCACCCGAGATCGTCCAGGTGGTCCAAGGGGATGGGAGCACCGCCCAGGCCCTGCTCGCTGAGCGGTTTGATCACATCTTTTTCACCGGCGGTGAGCGCATCGGGAAGCTGGTCATGGCCGCTGCAGCCCAGCACCTCACCCCCGTCACCCTGGAGCTTGGGGGCAAGAGTCCGGCGGTGGTCCTCAGGGATGCAGACCTCGAGGTCACCAGCCGCCGGTTGGTCTGGGGCAAGTGCCTGAACGCCGGGCAAACCTGCATCGCGCCGGACTACCTGCTGGTGGAGCGCAGCGCCCGGACGTCACTCATTCAATCCCTGGGCGAGCGCCTCACGGCTTGCTTTGGCGAGGAGCCTCTGGACTCCAGCGACCTGGCCTCGATCGTCAACGAGACGCAATACGAGCGGCTCAGTGCACTGCTGGAGCAGGCCCGAGAGCGCGGCCAGATCCTGCTGGGCGGGACCTGCGACCCGGAACGCCGGCGGATCGCACCGACCGTGATCCAGGTGAACGATCGCGAGGACCCGTTGATGCAGGAGGAGCTCTTCGGTCCCCTGCTGCCAATGCTCGAGGTGGATGGATTGGAGCAAGCGATCGAGTGGATCAACCAACGCCCCAAACCCCTCGCTCTCTATCTATTCAGCAGCTCCCAGGCGAACCAAGAGACGGTGCTCAACAACACCAGCTCCGGTGGTGTCTGCTTCAACGATGTGGTAATGCAGGTCGGGGTTCCCGAACTCCCCTTCGGCGGCGTCGGTGCCAGCGGCATGGGGGCCTATCACGGCAAGGCTGGCTTCGACACCTTTTCCCACCAGCGCAGCGTTCTGCGCCGTCCCTTTGCCCTGGATCTGCCCTTCCGTTATCCCCCCTACGCCGGACGACTCCCCCTGATGCGACGGCTCCTGGGCTGAAGCCATTTCCATGCCTTATGGGAGGGGGACTGGCGCCCGCCTCCAGGCCCCGTATGGTGCGCCCAGTCGACCGTTGTTAAACCCAATGCGCCGCCGCTCTGCCGCCGCTTTAGCCCTGGCCCTTCTGCTTCCCCTTCCGGGGTTGGCCGGCGAGGTGGTGGTCAAGCGCGGTGAGACCCTCTCCGAAATCGCCGATCGCTACGGGACCACGGTCAATCGGCTGATGGAGATGAACGGCCTGCGCAATGCCAACGACCTCTGGGCCGGCAGCCGCATCAAGGTACCGGGCAACGTCTACAGCGGTGGGGGATCGGGCAACTACACGGTCAAAGCGGGCGAGACCCTCTCTGAAATTGCCGATCGCTACGGCACCAGCGTCAACCGCCTGGTCCAGCTCAATGGCCTGCGGGATGCCAACGACCTCTGGGCTGGCAGCCGTATCCAGGTGCCTGGCGCCAGCGCTCGCCCGCAGGTGGCCGTGAACAAAAACGCCAAGACCCACCGGGTGCAACCCGGCGAGAGCCTCTCCTCCATCGCCGATCGCTACGGCGTCTCGATGCAGCGCCTGATCGCCATCAACGGCATCAGCAACCCCAACCAGGTCATGGCCGGCAGCACCCTGACCCTGCGCGCCGCCAGCAAGCCCAAACCCAAGCCCAAGCCCGCTGCTCCTGTTGCCGCCAAGCCGAAACCAAAGCCCGCAGCAGTGGTGGCCGCCAAACCAGTGAAGAAGGCTGAGCCCGTTGCGGCCAAGCCTGAACCCGCCAAGACCGAAGTCGCCAAAGCTGAACCGGTGAAGGTCAAGCCCTCGGTGGCCACCACCGTTGCAGCAACAACCGTGGTGACACAACCCGAGAAGAAGGCTGAGCCCGTCAAGGCTGAAGCCGCCAAACCAGCGGTTGCCAAGGCCGAGGTCAACAAAACCCAGGCATCGAGCACAACCGCCGCGGGCAGCACGCCGGACTGGCGCAGCTATGGCCCCCTGCAGGTGGATTGGGCCAATTGGCAGGCCATGGGCGGCAGCTACGTGGCCCCAAGCCTCAACAGCGAAGGGCAGCCCCTCTACCTGGCCATCAACTGCAACGCCAAGCGCCTGAATGCCACCGGTCAGTCGGGAGCCTGGAAGACCTGGGATGCCCCCCAGAGCGACTTTGAGCAGCGGCTGATCACCGATCTCTGCAAGGCCAAGCCCGGCTGATCAGGCCGCCAGCTTCAGGGTCCAGGGCTGGCGCAGGAAGCGGCGGCCCGCAGGCCTGAGCCAGAGGCGCTGACTACCGTCATCGCTTTCGCTGATCAGGTCCTCCTGCACCAGGCGCCGCGCTAACCAGCGCCACTGATCGACCTCATCCCCTTCGGCCTTTGCCAGGTCCTCGCCGAGGCTGCGCAGGTCCACACCGCTGCGTTGGTCCAGTTGCTCCAGGACCTGGGAGGCCATCTCAGACCAATCCCGCACCCGCGGGGCCTGACTGCATCGATCGCAGCGACCGCAGGGGGGAACCAGCTCCCCCACCGAGAGCAGCAGGGCCTGCTCACGGCAGCCCGCCCCCTCGGCAACCGCCTCCATCCGCCGGAGCTTCTGCTGAGAGAGCTCTGCGCGGGTGCGGTCCTGCGGATCCCCGGATTCCTCGGCCGAGGAGCGAATGGCCCAGGCCAGGCTGGAGCGGTCCTCGGGGTCAAAGAGCACGATGCAGCGTGCGGGCAGGCCATCACGGCCGGCGCGACCGGACTCCTGGAGGTACCCCTCGGTGCTGGCCGGAAGATCCAGGTGCAGCACCAAGCCGACATCCGGCCGATCGACACCCATGCCAAAGGCCACGGTGGCCACCAGGACGGGCATCTCGTGCTCCTGGAAATGGGTCAAGGCCAGGGCACGACTCTCTGGATCCATCCCGGCGTGATAGGCGATCGCCTCGACTCCGCTGTCGCTAAGGCGCTTGGCCCAGCTCTCCACAGAGCGCCGGGTTCGGGCATAGATCAGGACCGCTCCGCGCGCCTCCTCCAGCGCCTTGAGGACCTCCGGCAGGGGGTCCGCCGGACGACGGCGCATCACATAAGACAGGTTGTCGCGCCGGGCTGAGCGCACCTGAATCAGGGGACGCCGGAGCTCCAGCAGGCGAATCAGATCGGCGCGGACCCGGGGGGCTGCGGTGGCACTGAGGGCCACCACCGGCACCCCAGGGCAGAGCCGGCGCAACTGACCCAGGCGGCGGTAGTCCGGGCGGAAGTCATGGCCCCAGGCACTGATGCAGTGGGCCTCATCAATGGCCAGCCCGACGAGTTTCCCCTCCTCGTGAATCTCCTCCAGCAAGCGCCGGGTGGCCTCCACCTGGAGCCGTTCGGGCGCCAGATAAAGCAAGCGCAGGCGATTGCTGCGCACCCGCTGCAGCAGGTCTCGCCGGCGCATGGGATCCAGACCGCGGTGCAGGCAGGCCGCTGGAATACCCCTTCGCTGCAGGTGTTGCACCTGGTCCTCCATCAACGCCACCAGGGGCGAGATGACCAGCACAAGACCCTCCCGGACCAAGGCTGGAAGTTGATAGCAGAGGGATTTCCCCGCACCGGTGGGGAGCACCGCCAGGCAGTCCTGGCCGGAGAGCATCGCCTCAATCACCGGGCGCTGGCCAGGGCGAAAGGCAGACCAGCCGAAGTGCTCCTGGAGGGCGGAGTCGAGGGAATCGCTCATCAGGCGGATCTCAGCCGGCCTGTGCCAGCACCGCGATCGCCGGAGCCTCAAGCTGATCCGGGGATTCTTCTACCAACTGCAAGCGCACGCGCTTACCGCCGGCAAGTTCCCCGAGGGAGACGCGCATGGTGTTGCCGCTGAGGGTTTGCAGGGCGGTCAGCAGCTCCCGCAGGTGGGGAGTGCTGCTGCCGCTCTCGACCCAGAGGCGCTCCTGAAGACCGTTAAGGCGGCGCCAGCTGGTGTGGAGCTTGAGGACAGCCGATTCCAGGGCCTGGGCTTGCCCAACGGCATCGGAGAGCAGTCCCAGGGCATCGAGACGCAGGGCCTCCTGCATCGCCTTATCGAGATCCAGCTCCCCCTGCTGGAAGGCCCGAACAGCCAGGCCGGCTTCTGAGGCTTTGCTCAGCCAACGGGCGGTGCTGGTGACGTCCTTGACCCGCTCGAGCTCGGGCTCTTCACGCAGAACCTTGCGGAGATCCTCCTGCTGGTCGTCGGGCAGTTTGGCCAGCTCCTTCACCAGAGGGGCAACGGCCTTGGGAGGAAGCAGATTGTTCGCCGTACGTTCCCGAATCTCCTCCGGCAGGAGCGGGCTGGTGGCTGCCGTGAACTCGTCAGTGAGTTGACGCACCTGTTTACGGGTGATCTGCTGGCCGTCATTGGCGGCCTCACCGATCATCAACTGCACCTCTGGATCGGACTGGGCCGTCTCCATGAAGGCCCGCTTGGAGAAGTTGTTGACGCTGGTCTCCTCCAGGACCCCCTCCCCGAGCATGTGGTCGGCGGATTCAGCCAGCTGAATCAGGGCGTAGGCACGGGTTTTGCTGATTTCCTGTTCCCGCAACCACTGCAGGAAGCCGCCCCCGCGGGTATCGCCGCCACGGCGCTCCCGGTCCCGGACGCTGCGCAGGATCCGGCCCCGCCAGATTTCGGTCTGCAGGTCAAAGCGATCACAAATGGCCCAGGCCTCCTCAATGCGGGCCAGGAACTCCATCGAGCTGATGCTGTCGCTTTCGGGATCAGGCAAGTCGAGGCTGAAGGAGGGGGCCTCGGCCATGGGGAAACGCTCAGTGGAGGTCGATGGTGCCACGTTTCGTGACGGGCTGGCTTTGGGGACTCCCGCTACGGGTAAATTCCCAATGACAGCCACCCCTTTACAGCGCAGCGATGGCCATCTCCCGCGGTGACAAGGTGCGCATCAAGCGTCCTGAGTCCTACTGGTTCAACGATGTGGGCACCGTTGCCTCCATCGACACCTCCGGCATCCGTTACCCCGTCGTGGTGCGCTTCGAGAAGGTGAACTACAACGGCGTCAGCGGCTCCGAAGGCGGCATCAACACCAACAACTTCGCCGAGAGCGAACTCGAGAAGGCCTGATCCAGGCGCTCAAGATCTCGCAGTGATCCCCGGCCTGGGTTCAGGTCGGGGATTTTTGCTGTCTGGTCTGCGTGGCAATCTGTGGCCACCAACGGTCAGGGATCACGGGTGCCAGAGCTCCCCGAAGTGGAAACGGTGCGCCGCGGACTCGAACGCCAGACCCGTGGCTTCACGATTGAGCGGGTCGAGGTGCTGCGGGCCCGGGCCATTGCCGCTCCACCGGTCCCCGCGCAGTTCTGCTCCGCCCTGCAGGGATGCAGCGTCGATCAATGGATGAGACGCGGCAAATATCTGATGGCCAGCCTGAAGCGATCTGAAGAGGACGCCGGTCACTGGGGGGTGCATCTGCGGATGACCGGTCAGTTCCTCTGGATGGAGACCGCCAAGGAACCCTGCAGCCACACACGTGTGAGGTTCTGGAATCCCGAGGGCCAAGAGCTGCGCTTTGTGGATCTGCGCAGCTTCGGTGAGATGTGGTGGGTCCCGCCCGGCAAACCGCTGGAATCGGTGATGACGGGGCTGAAACGCCTTGGCCCAGAACCCTTCAGCGCGGCCTTCACGCCCCAGTACATGCGGCAGAAACTCAAAGGGTCATCGCGGGCCATCAAAACGGCCCTGCTCGATCAGGCCCTGGTGGCCGGGGTGGGGAATATCTACGCGGATGAGTCGCTGTTCATGAGCGGCATCGCGCCGGAGGAGCGTGCCGGATCGCTCAAGCTCAAGCAGTTGGAGCGGCTGCACAGCGCCTTGGTGGAGGTGCTGACCACCAGCATTGGGGCAGGCGGCACCACCTTCAGTGATTTCCGTGACCTGAGCGGAACCAATGGGAACTACGGCAATGCCGCCTGGGTCTACCGCCGCACCGGCGAGCCCTGTCGGGTCTGCGGCACACCGATCCGTCGTGACAAGTTGGGGGGCCGCAGCAGCCACTGGTGCCCCTCCTGCCAGGGTGGAAGAACCCCCTGAGCGGGACGCGACGATGCCCGATGCCAACACCACAGCTCTCGCCAAGGCCCTGTGCGGAGCAATGGCGGAGATCCATCGGCGGGGCTGGTGCGACGGGACGGGCGGCAATTTCAGCTGTCTGCTGGATGGGGACCCCATTCGCCTGCTGATGGCTCCAAGCGGAGTGCACAAGGGGGCGGTTGCTCCGATCGATCTGATTCAGGTGAATCGGGAAGGGCATGTGGTCCTGGGCCATGGCAAAGCCAGCGCCGAGACGGCCCTGCACCTGGAGATCGTGAAAACCTGCGGAGCCGGCGCAGTGCTGCACACCCATTCGCAGGCCGGAACGCTCCTCTCCCAATGGGCCCTGAAGAGCAAGCAGGGCAAGCTCGAGCTGAGCGGCCTGGAGATGCTCAAGGGGCTGGATGGCATCAACACCCACGACTGCTCCGTGGAGATCCCTGTCCTGGCTAACAATCAGAACCTCGCTGAATTGTCAGCGCAGGCCAGACCGCTGCTGAGCAACGCACCCCAGGGACTACTGATTGCCGGCCATGGGCTCTATGCCTGGGGACGCAGCCTGGGCAGTGCGATGCGTCACCTGGAGATCCTGGAGTTTCTACTGGAGCAGCGCTGGAGGCAACTTCTGCTTGAGGCGATCCTGGCCAAATAAACCATGACCACTACCCACATCCTTCTCGATATCGAAGGGACGACCTGTCCCGTGAGCTTTGTCGCCGAGGTCCTGTTTCCCTATGCCAGTTCCTCGCTCCAGCGTTATCTCGAAGAACACCAGGACGAAGCTGAGATCAAAAGCCTGCTTCAGGGCGTAGAGATGGCATGGAAAGAGGATGTCCACCCCGAGGCCATCGCCCTTCTCGAAGAACAAGGACAAGACTCTCCGATCGGAATCAAGGCGGTTGCGCAATACCTCAAGCAACTGATTGCAAGGGACATCAAGCTGACCGAACTCAAGGATCTCCAGGGAAGGATCTGGCTTTCGGGCTATGCGTCAGGCGCACTGGTTGCACCGCTATTCCCTGATGTTCCTGAGGCACTGGAACGGTGGAATGAGGATGGATTCACCCTGGCGGTGTATTCCTCTGGCTCCGTTCCTGCACAACAACTCCTCTATGGCCATTGCCAGGCAGGAGACCTCAGGCCTCTGTTCCAGCACTGGTTTGACACCAAAACGGGAATCAAACAAGCGAAGGAGAGCTATCTGACGATTGCCCAATCCATGGGGACCGCCCCGTCAAACGTCCTGTTCATCAGCGATGCACTGCAAGAACTCGAGGCAGCGGATGCAGCGGGAATGAAGACACTCTTCAGCGATCGAGAAGGCAACCCCGCGCGTGATGCCGGACGCTTTGCGAGGATTAGCGATTACAGCAGACTGAATCCTGCCGATGGCTTTTAGCGAGCGCGATCAAGAGATCCTCAGACTCAATCAAGCCATGCTCAATAGCGTGGCATCAGGTGATTGGCAGGCCTACTCGGCCGTCTGCGCCGACGACGTCAGCTGCTTTGAAGCCGAAAGCGAAGGACACTTGGTGGAAGGCCTACCGTTCCATCGCTACTACTTCGAACTGCCCGGCGATTCCACGCAGGCCCCCACAGCCGTGAACGTGACGATGGCGCGCCCGCATCTGCGCTGGCTGAGCGATGAATCTGTCGTGGTGAGCTACACCCGCCTGACGCAGAAACTCGTCAATGGTGATCCGATCACCGCCCGCTGCTGTGAAACCCGAATCTGGCAAAAGCTCAGCGGCAGCTGGAAACAAGTGCACGTGCACCGCTCCTGATTGATTAAATCGGAGTCTGATCCAGGTGTAACTTGAACGCCAAGGCGGCCAGTGAGTGATCCCCGGCCGCCTTGGTTTCCTAGCAAAA
>NZ_ADXM01000032.1:0-14293 GCF_000179255.1 Synechococcus sp. CB0205 | reverse complement strand
GGGAAAGAAAGGCTCAACGGCAAGCCGTCAGAGCGGTAGTTAGGGCGACCCAAACGGGTTGCCCCGGGGAATGTAAAGGAAGTTTGCGCGCTTTGTAAAGCGATCTTGCGCAACGCCTCCATGACTGCAGGTAGCCAAGCCCCAAAACCGCTGCTAGGAGTCGCTTGTCACGCCTTCAGCGCCATGCGTCTTCCCCTGCTGCTGCTTGCTGCCGGTCTCCTGCTAGCGGGCTGCCAAGGAGGGGAACGCCGCGATAACGAAGCGCAGATCGAACGTCTGAATCGGCTGGAACTGCGCCTTCAGCAGCTGGAGCAACGGCAAGCCAACCCTGGAGGGGCGGACACCAGTGATCCCACCGGCAAAGCCCCGGCCGGGCCGGTCAAGTCCTTGACCTTCCGGACCGACAGCGCCGATGACCGCCTCAGGATCTACTGGGCAGACGGCAGCACCAGCGATCTGCCCTGCACCAAGGAGCAGGGCACCTGGGCCTGCGGCTAGGCCGCCATCAGGGCCTGCAGGGCCTCAAGCCAGGCCCCCTCGCTCGCCCAACGTTCCCGGCGACAGAGGCTGAAGGCGATGCCCTTCTCGCCGTAAGCCGCCTCATTAATAAAGACAGGCCAATGGGCCTCGGCAGGAAAACCAAGGGTCTGCGGGTCGAAGCGCCATTCGGCCGGGCAGTCCTCGCCGCCGGGCTGCCAAAAGAGGGCCTGCCCGACTTGCAGCGGCCTCCAGTCCTGACGTTCGAGGGCCGGGTGCACACAGGCGATGGCCTCGCCGGCCGAGTCCCGGGGCAAATCGACACTGCCGCAATGGCGATAGACCTGAAGGCCCGCGGGCAGGCGCAGCTCCCCGGCGGCCGCCTCGGCCAAGACCGCGAAGACCGCCTCGAGCGCCAGCTGGGTTTGGCGCAGGATTGGCGCACTGAGTAGCCCTTGGGCCACAGGCCCCACCTCGATCACCAGGCCGCAGGGCCAACGCTCCACCAAAAAACCCGTCTGGGCAGCATCGGCCTCGTGCAGATAGATCGGTAGCCCCAGCCGAGCCTGAACACCAGCCGCCAGGGCGAGATCGGCGGGGCGGCGTCCATAGACAACCAGTGAATTGCCCATGCCGCTGGTGGTGCTGTGCAGGTCAATCGCGACCGCACAGGGATTCGCGCCCGTTGGGGCGAACTGGGCCAGCAGCTCCCGGGCGCGCTGCAGCTCCAAGGGCTGCTGGGTGAGATCGGCCAGCAGATCGGGGGAAAAACAGCGGTTGAGATCGCGATCGATGTAACGGCGATTGGCCGCATGGGCCGCCGGATTACCGAGGACCAACTGCACAGGCAGCCCAGCGCAGTCGAGGTCCCGGGGCTCCCTGCGCCAACGCTCGAGCAAGGCCGGAGCGTTGCGCTCATTGCCGTGGGTCCCCGCCACAACCAACACCTGAGCCCGCCCCATGCCCTTTGCTCCAGCCCGCAGCTGAGTCAGCCTGGCAGAAGTCTTCTAAACGTCCATGGCCATCCCCCCCTGCCGTGGTGACAGCCGCCCGCAACGGCTGGCAGTGGCAGTGGCAGCAACTGATGGGGGGCCTCGGACCCGCCGATGCCGAGGGGAACTACACCCGCCCCGCCGGAGCCTTTGTCGCCAAACCAGCGCTGCCCCCATCGGCCGGTGAGGCGGGGGCCCACGTGCTGATCGTGGGACGGAGCTGCCCTTGGGCCCACCGGGCTTGGCTCGTCTGGCAGCTGCGGCAACTGCACCAGAGCATTGAGCTGCTGGTGGTGGAGCCCGATCCCAAGGCAGGCCGCTGGCGCTTCAGCGAGCCCTTCCGTGGCTGCCAGACCCTGCAGGAGCTCTACCGAGCCGCTGGGGCAGACCCCAACCAGCGGGCCACCGTTCCGGTCCTGGTGGACAGCCGCTCAGGAGGCGTGGTGGTGGGCGAAAGCGCTCGCCTGATGGAACTGCTGAACAGCTGGCCAGCAGCGCAGGACGCCCTCGACCTGGAACCCGCCAACCAGGCTCAGGCCATCGCGCACTGGCGCGAGCGCCTGCAATACAGCGTCAATGACGGGGTCTATCGCTGCGGATTTGCCCGCAACCAAGCGGCCTACGACCGGGCCGAATCAGCACTCTTTGAGACCTTGAGGGAAGCGGAATCGCTCCTGGCTGACGCCGGCACCTCGCCCTGGCTCTGCGGAGAGAGACCCAGCCTGGCTGATGTTCAGCTCTTCCCCACCTTGATCCGTCTGGAGCTGGTCTACGCCCCCCTGTTTGGGGTCAGCCGTCAGCCGCTCTGGCAACTCCCTGGGCTCTGGGCCTGGAGACAGCGCTTCTTCGCGCTGCCTGGCGTGGCCGAAACCTGCTGCGATCAGGCCTGGCGCAAGGACTACTTCGGCGCCCTGTTTCCCCTCCATCCTTCGGGGATCGTGCCCGCGGGCCCCGCCCTGGCCACACTGGTGTCAGGAACCGTCTCAGCATGAGCGCCGCCGCCGATCCGGTCTTTGAGGGTGTCTATGGCACCTACAGCATCACGGACACGGACCGGCGCGAGGTCCTGGGGTACCGGCTGGCCCTCTTCACGGCGGCGGTGGCCCAGGCCGCACTGCTGATCCAATGGCAGCAGCTCGGTGGAGCGTGGATCTGGCCCTGGCTACTGCCTTTGGCCGCAGGGGTTGGCCTGGCCCTGCGTTGGATTCACATCTATCTGCGCCCCCTGCACCGCGCCCTGCAATGGTTCTGGCTGGCGGGATGCCTGGGCTTCCTCGCCCTGCTGATCAGCGCCGGTCCCCAAGGAATGGCCGGCGCACTCAGCACAGACAGCCGCTGGATCTGGGCCGTGGGTCCCTTCTTCGCCGCCCTGGCGGGGATCGGCTTCAAGGAGTTTTTCTGCTTCCGCCGCCCCGAAGCCATTGGCGTGACCCTGCTGCTGCCTCTGGCGCTGCTCGGACGCCTCAGCCATCTGCTCAGCCCAGAAGCCACGGCGACCCTGCTGACCATCGAGGCGGTGCTACTGCTGGTGCTGACCCTGCGGAAATTCCCGATGGATGCCGCGGCCGACGTGGGCGATAAGAGCGTGTTTGCTTATCTGGAAGCGCAGCGACAGCCCCCCAACTTGTGAGCCTGATCAGCCTGGTGGATGTCCGCAAGGACTTCGGCATCCGCACCCTCTTCGACGGGCTGACCCTGCACATCGGTGAACGCGAGCGCCTGGGGCTAATCGGACCCAACGGCGCCGGGAAGTCCACCTTGATGCGAGTCCTGGCGGGACTCGAGCCCACTGGGAGTGGCAACCGCCGGGTCCTGCCCCAGGCCCGCATCGTCCTGGTGAGCCAGGAGCCGGAGATGGATCCGCAGCGGACCGTGCTCGAGCAGGTCTTTGCTGAGAGCGGCGAGAAGATGCAGCTGCTGCGCCGCTACACCGAGGTCAGCGAGGCCCTCGCCGCGGCCCATGAGCGGGGCGACGACGATGCCGCCCTGCTGGCGGAGCTGGGCCAACTGAATGGACGGATGGACCAAAGCCAAGCCTGGGGCTTGGAGCAGCAAATCCGCGAAGTTCTGCAGCGGCTGGGCATCGGCGACACCCAACGCCGGGTCGGGGATCTCTCCGGCGGCTACCGCAAGCGCCTAGCCCTGGCGGCCGCCCTGGTGGCCGACCCGGATGTCCTGCTTTTGGACGAGCCCACCAACCATCTCGATGCCGACTGCATCCAGTGGCTCCAGGGCTATCTGCAGCGTTTCAGCGGGTCCCTGGTGCTGATCACCCACGACCGCTACGTCCTCGATCAGGTCACCAACCGAATCGTGGAGGTGGACCGCGGCGAGGCCCGCAACTACAGCGGGAACTACGCCTATTACCTCGCCCGCAAAGCCGAAGAGGAGGCAGCGGCTGCCGCCAGCGAAGCCAAATTCAAGGGAGTGCTGCGGCGTGAGCTGGAGTGGCTCAAGCAGGGCCCCAAAGCGCGAAGCACCAAACAAAAGGCGCGCATCCAGCGGATCGAGGCCATGCAGGAGGCCCCCAAGCGCCAGGGGAAAGGGGACCTGAGCCTGACCAGCAACCAGCGGCGCCTCGGGAAGCGAGCGATCGAAGCCGAGGCGGTGCTGGTCTGGGCCAGCGAGGAGGGCCAAAACAGCGGCCAGACGCCGCTGTTGCGCGACTTCAGCTATGACTTCAGCCCGGAGGATCGGATCGGGATCATCGGGCCGAATGGCTCCGGCAAATCAACCCTGCTGGATCTGATTGCCGGTCGACGCGTCCCCCAGGGCGGACGGGTTGAGCTGGGATCAACCGTGAAGCTCGCCTACTTCGACCAGCACAGCCACACCGTGCTCGATCAGACCGATGCCGCCGGCCGGGAGCGCAAGGTGATCGACATCGTCAAGGAGGCCGCCAGCACTGTCGAGATCGAGGGCTCCACCCTCAGTGCCTCCCAGCTGCTGGAGCGATTTCTGTTTCCTCCGGCGCAGCAACACCAGCCCGTCAGCAAGCTCTCCGGCGGGGAGCGGCGGCGACTGCATCTCTGCCGCCTCCTGATTGAGGCGCCCAACGTGCTGCTGCTCGATGAGCCGACGAACGATCTCGACGTCCAGACCCTGACGGTTCTCGAGGATTTCCTAGAGGACTTCCGCGGTTGTGTCGTCGTGGTCTCCCACGACCGCTACTTCCTCGACCGCACCGTCGATCGCCTCTTCAGCTTCGAGGACGGCCAACTCCAGCGCTTTGAAGGGAACTACAGCAGTTATCTCGAGCGGCAGGCCGCCAGCCGCCCAGCCCCAGCCGCTCCGAGCAGTCCAGCAGAGAAGAAAGCCAAGGAGGCCCCCGCCAAACCGGCCAAGGCCCGGCGGCGCAGCTTCAAGGAAAACCGTGAACTCGAGCAACTGGACGCCAACCTTCCCCTTTGGGAGGCACGCAAGGAGGAACTCGAAGCACTCATGGCGGCAGGAGGCAGCGATTACGCCGCCCTCGAGACCCAGAGCGCAGAACTCTCGAACCTGCTTGAGCAGATCGCCGCTGGGGAAGAGCGCTGGCTCGAGCTCAGCGAGATGCCGAGCTAGGGGCACTGCTGCGCCGGCGGCGATGGGCGTGGGGGGGGAGGTCCGCTGCGCGGCGGGATGGTCTGGCGCTGAGCTCGCACTGCATCACCGGAGTGTCCTGCCCCAGCCAAGGTTGTTGGCGGGCGCGACCCGATTGAGCTTCCGCCTCCTTCATCGCCGTTGGCTTGTAGTCGCTCAGGCTGCGCTGAAGGGCCATCTCATCGCCCATGTGCCGCAGGTAGAGATCCAAGGTCCACTGGATCTGGTTGTGTTCAAAGGCCTCGCAGGCCGCCTGCAGGGACTGAAAACGCTGACTGACCAAGCCGGTCGGAGAGCACTGCTTCCACTCCAGGGTGTCTTCAAAGCTCAGCCCATCACGCCACTGCCTCTGCTCAGACAGATAGCAGTGATGGTCTGGGCCATTGATCCAGAACAAACGACCGGACTCATCCATGAAGTGACGATCGTGTCGCTGCGTGATTCGCGCCATCTGGAAGCCCATCACTAGCCCTCTGCTAGCCAGAGTCCTGCGATCGGACCGCGAAGAAAACAGAAAGCCGAAATCAGAACCCGATCACAATTGGCTCCGCATCCGCCAGACACCCCGTATGGTGTGCAGCGACGTCGAGCAGCCTGATCTCTCCGGCCTCATTGCATGAACACGATCGACGAGCACATCGCTAAGGACAAGTCCGAGATCGAAGCGGCCAAAGCTGCTGGTGATCAAGGCAAAGTGCGCCACCTTGAGGACGAAGTGAAAGGCCTCGAGGAGTACAAGGCCCACCACCCCGAGGACAAAAAAGACCCCTCCCCGATGGAGGTCTACTGCGACCTGAATCCCGACGCCCCTGAGTGCCTCGTCTACGACGACTGAGTCTCTAAGCGTTCAGCAGTGAGCCGGTGGAACTTCGTTTCTCTGGCTCACACCCCCAGCTCTTTCCAGACCTTGGCCAAGAGCTGATCCAAATTTTTTGATGTCGCTGCTGAGATATCCAGCACGGGTTGGCCGCAGTGGTCGCTGACCTGTTGGATCCTCTCTTCGAGCTCATCCTCGAGCAACAACTCGGTTTTGTTGAGGGCGACCAGACAGGGCCGCTCGTCCAAGCCATTGCCATAGGCGGCCAGCTCCTGCTGCACCACCTGGAAATCGTGCAGGACGTCCTCTGAGCTCGCATCCACAAGGTGGATCAGGAGACGGGTGCGCTGGATATGACGCAGGAAGTCATGGCCCAGTCCCGCCCCCTGGGCTGCCCCGGCGATCAAGCCAGGGATATCAGCAAAGACCGTGCCATCCCCGCTGGGGCGGCGCACCACCCCCAAGTTGGGAACCAGGGTTGTGAAGGGGTAGTCGGCAATTTTGGGCCGGGCTGAAGAGAGCACCGAAATCAGGGTGCTTTTGCCGGCATTCGGCAAACCGATGATCCCCACTTCGGCCAAGAGCTTGAGCTCGAGCTGCAGCAACCACTCCTCGCCGTCGCGTCCCTCGGTGAACTTCTCAGGGGCGCGGTTGCGGTTGCTCAGGTAGTGGGCGTTGCCCAGGCCACCACGGCCTCCGACGGCCACGAGCAAGCGCTGGTCCTTCTCCGTGAGGTCCCCCAGAAGGATGTGGGTTCGGGCATCTCGGACCTCCGTTCCGCAGGGCACCTTGATGACCAGGGGAGAACCGCTGGCTCCAGTGGCCTTGTTCGGCCCACCGCGACGACCGTCATCGGCGGCAAAGAGCCGCTTGTATTTGAAGTCCAGCAGGGTTTGGAGGTTGGGGTCGGCCTCGAGCCAGACATCACCACCACGACCGCCATCCCCACCGGAGGGACCACCGGCAGGGACGTACTTCTCACGGCGAAAAGCGGCAATCCCATCGCCGCCGCGTCCTGCCTGCAGTGAGATCCGGGCCTGATCAATGAATTGCATTTGACCAACCCTAAGATCGGGCCGCCGTGAGGCCGGTTCTTGGCAGAGGTTCGCTTCCAGCAGGTCAGCAAGACCTACCCACCGCGGCGGGGCAGTGCAGCGGTTGAGGTCCTACGGCAGCTGGATCTCTCCATCCGTGATGGCGAGTTCTTAGTTCTCGTCGGACCCTCCGGCTGCGGCAAAAGCACGCTGCTGCGCCTCCTGGCCGGACTGGAGAGCCCAAGCGGCGGTGAAATCATCGTGGGCGGTCGCCGGGTGACCCATCTGCGCCCCTCCCAACGGGATGTGGCGATGGTCTTCCAGAGCTACGCCCTCTATCCCCACCTTAGCGTGGCGGACAACATTGGCTTTGGCCTGCGCCGGCAGCGCCACCGCACGGGCCTTCAGCAACTTCAAGACGGCATCCATCGGGCGGGACGGAGCCTGCCCCAGGCGCTACGGATTCCCTCCAGCCGAGAGCAGCGCATCGAAGCACGCATCCAAGAGGTCGCGAGCACCCTGGAGCTGGAGCATCTGCTGGAGCGGATGCCCAAGGAACTCTCCGGCGGGCAAAAACAACGGGTCGCCCTGGGTCGTGCCATCGCCCGTCAACCGTCCGTCTTCCTGATGGATGAACCCCTGAGCAACCTGGATGCCAAGTTGCGAACGGGAACCCGCGCCCAGATCGTCGAGCTTCAGCGCCGTCTGGGCACCACGACGGTCTACGTAACCCACGACCAGGTGGAAGCGATGACCATGGGCCATCGGATCGCCGTCTTGAACCGCGGTTGCCTGCAACAGCTCGGGACACCCGCGGAGCTCTATCAATGGCCCAGCAACCTCTTTGTGGCGCAATTCATCGGTAGCCCCGCCATGAACCTGCTGCCCGTCAACGTTGCCGGCAAGGGTCAGCTGCAGCTGGGGAGCCGGCGTTTTCTCCCGGGAGGTCCCAGCGGGGATGCCCTCCTGCACTGGCAGGAGGCTGGGGGCAGCGAAGCCCTCACGGGAGGCCTGCGGGCGGAACACCTGCACTTGGCTCCGGCCACCAACCGCAATCTGCCGGCGGAGGTCTGCCATGTGGAGGGCCTCGGCAATGAACAACTGCTCACCTGCCGCTTGCAGGAGGGAAGCCACCTGGTTCAGCTCAGGGCCGATCCCAGCGAGCAGCTGACCCCAGGGGAAACGGTCCACCTGGACATCGATCCGAAGGGCTGGCGGTTCTTTGACGCCGACGGAGAAGCGATCCCTCCGGCACCCGAGCCAATCGCCCCGACAGCCAGCGGTCCAGAACCGGTACTGCCATCGCTGGGCTAACCCCTCACTTCACCCAGATCACGCTGCAGCCTTGGCCGCCATCCCCCTGGGCGGCGTCCGTAACCCGCTCCACATAGGGAACGCTGGAGAGCCACTCCCTCAGTCCGCGTTTGAGCTTGCCGGTGCCGATTCCGTGGATCACCCAAACCGGACCGTTGGCTCCGCGCAGGTGTTCTTCCACGGCGGACTCGGCTTCATGCACCCGCATGCCCCGGACATCGATGGTGTTGCGCTCCGTGCGCACCTCAGGACCTCGACTGGCGGGATTGCGGCGACTGCGGATCGAGACCTGGGCTTGCGGCGGCTCGGGCTTCTCGCCCTGAAGTCCCTCAATGGCGGAGAGCTCCAGGTTCAGGCGCATCACCCCGCAGCGGACACTGAGCTCCCGGCCGTCTTCACTGAGGGAGAGGACCTCACCTGCCTTGCCGAGGGAGAGGACCCGCACGCGATCGCCAACCTTGGGGAGCCAACCCTTGTGGTCACGGCGCTCCGGCAGGGGGCGATGCTGTTGCTCCAGCTGCTTCAGCTGCTGCCCTGCCCGGCGAGCTGATTCACCCAGTTCACTGCTGCCTGTGCCGCGGCCGTGGCGGAGACGTCGAATGATGCGGCGCACCTCCTTTTGGCCATCACGGATCGAGCGCTCCAGTTGCTCGCGGCGCTGCTCCTGCAGCTCAGCGCTCTGCTCCTTCTGCTGCTGCCAGCGCATGAGGAGCTCCTCATGCAAGAGCTCGGTTCTCGCCAGCAGGGCAGCCGCTTCCTCGGCCGCCTCCTGTTGCCGTTGACGTTGGCTCTCCAGCCCCGCAATCACTTGATTGAGTTCCCCTTCTCCCCGGGGAGCCAGCAGGGCCTGGGCCGCATCAAGGACCGCGCCGTCCAAACCCAGTCGGGTGGCGATGGCCAGGGCATTACTGCGGCCAGGGATGCCCCACTGCAGGTGATAGGTCGGCGAGAGGCTCTCGACGTCGAAGGCGACGGAGGCATTCTCAAAGCGCGGGTCGTCGTACTTCAGGGCTTTCAGCTCCCCGAAGTGGGTCGTGGCAATGGTCAAACGCGCCCGATCCGCCAACTGCTTCAGCAGGGCGATGGCCAGCGCCGTCCCCTCGGTGGGATCGGTGCCGGCACCCACCTCATCGAGAAGCACCAATTGAGCTCCGGCCTGGGTCGCCAGATCGCTACCGGCGGCAGGCAGGGCCTCCAGGATTCGCGCAATCCGGCGCACATGACCACTGAAGGTCGAGAGGTTCTGCTGGAGGGACTGCTCATCGCCAATGTCAGCGAGGACCTGCTGACACCAGGGCACATGCGGCGACCCTTTGCAGGGCACAAACAAGCCCGCCCGGGCCATGAGAACCGCCAGGCCAACGCTTTTGAGGGTCACCGTTTTGCCGCCGGTGTTCGGGCCGGTGATCGCCACCACCCGCAGGCTGCTCTCCACGCGGATGGTCACGGGAACGACCGTTCGGCCTCCCTGGCGACGTTCTTGCCAGAGCAAGAGCGGATGCCGCAGCCCCTCCAGCTGTAGCGGCGCCAGGGGATCGGCCTCCAGCTCGGGGCGCACAGCTCCCAGCCAAGCGCTGTATCGGGCGCGAGCCAGGGCGAGATCCAGCTGAATCAGGACCTGCTGCAGGTGCTCGAGCGCCGGCTGCTCTTCTCCCACCAGTGCGCTGAGCTCTTGGAGCACCGCCCGCTCCGCCTCGCGCTCCTCGCCTTCCAGCTGCCGGATCCGGTTGCCCAGGGGGATCACCGCCTGGGGCTCGATAAAGACGGTGCTGCCGGAGGCGGAGCTGTCGTGAACCAGGCCCGGCAACTGACTGCCGGCGCCCGCCTTCACCGCCAAGACCGGCCGGCCATTGCGCTCGGCGACCACCGTGTCTTGAAGGAGCGCGGCGTAACGACGAATCAGCTCATTCAGACGATCGCGGCGTTCCATCCGCACGGAAGCGAGCTGACGACGCAAGCCCGAGAGCGGAGGGCTGGCGCGATCCGCCACACGCCCCCCGTCCTCAATGCAAAAGCGCAGGCGCTGCTCCAGCTCCGGCAGGGTGCGTAGTGGCTCGACCAGGGCGGTCGTCACCGGCCGCAGCTCGGGATAGTCGATCTGCCGGCGCAGGCGCCGGGCCGCAGCCAAGGTTGTGGCCACGGACAAGAGGTCATCACCGCTGGCCACCCCTCCTTTGGCACAGAGCTGGAGGGTGTGATCCAGATCAGCAGCCCCCTGAAAGCTCAGCCCCCCTTCGATCAGGCCATCCAGCGCCAGCAGCTCGGTCGTCTCCGCCAGCCAGTCCACGCTCTGCTGACGGGTCGTGGCCAGGGGCAACCGCGCCGCCACGACGCGACCGGCGGCGGTGCTGGCGAAGCTGGAGACGTGTTGGGCCAGCCGCGGCCACTCCAGTAGTTCCAGGGCCTCCTGTTGGATGGGCGCGTGCAGCTCAGCCGTCACGAGTAGGTCAGAGGTATCGGCTCGGCTCCGATATTGGAGGGCAGCCCGCCGGCGGGCTCATAGAGCATCTCCAACCAGTTCCCTTCCGGATCCTGCATATAGAAGGAGGCCGTGCCGTCACGGTGGTCATGCACCGGACCGCAGGAGTGCCCTTTGGCCAGCAGCTGCTCCCGCACCTGATCCACTTCAGCGCGGTTCTGGACGTGAAAGGCGAAGTGGGGGCCTGCAGCCTTGTAGTCAGGGCTGAGAAGAGCAATGCCTTCACCAGTCGGCCACTGGACATAGCACCAGTCCGCGGCTTCCCAGGTCAGCCGCAAGCCCAAATCGAGATAGAAACGCTTGGCCCGCTCCATGTCCTGCACCCGCAGGGCGACATGGCCAAGGCGATGGTTGCAGGACATGGGGCTCAAGGCGACCAACCCATTGTGAGATGGCCGCTGTCTCAACCGTTGAGAAGTCGGCCTCAGCCCTGGCGCAGCCATTCGGCTGCATCACAGGCGTGATAGGTGAGGATCAAATCCGCACCAGCACGCTTGAAGCAGAGGAGGGTTTCAAGCACCACAGCCCGCTCGTCAATCCAACCCTTTTCAGCGGCCGCCTTGACCATGGCGTACTCACCACTGACGTTGTAGGCCGCGATCGGCAGCTCACTCTCCTCACGGAGGCGGTGAATGATGTCGAGGTAAGCCAGACCGGGCTTGACCATCATGATGTCGGCCCCCTCTTGCTCATCGAGCTGGGCCTCGGTGATGGCCTCGCGGGCGTTGGCCGGATCCATCTGGTAGGTGGACTTGTCCTTCGGGATGGGCTTGCTGGCCACCGCACGAGGGGCGGAATCCAGTGCTTCACGGAAGGGGCCGTAGTAGGCCGAGGCGTATTTCGCCGTATAGCTAATGATGCCGACGTGCTCGAAGCCTTCCTCATCGAGCGCTTCGCGGATGGCACCAACGCGGCCATCCATCATGTCGCTGGGGCCGATCAGATCCGCACCGGCACGGGCCTGGGCAACGGCCTGCTTACACAGCAGGGCAACGGTTTCATCGTTGAGCACAACCCCTTCGCCACTGACGATTCCGTCATGGCCATCGCAGGAGTAGGGGTCCAGGGCGACGTCCGTCATGATCGCCATCTCGGGGTGCACCTCCTTGAGGCGGCGGATCGCCCGTGGGATCAGGCCACCTTCGTTGAAGCACTCCGCACCGTCTTCGGTCTTCAGGCCATCGGCCACCTTCGGGAAGAGGACCACGCAACGGATCCCCAGGTCCCAGGCACGACCGACTTCCTGCACGAGCCCATCCAGGCTCCAGCGCTGACAGCCGGGCATCGCCCCGATCGGCTCGTTGCTGGCCCCCTCGTGGACAAAGAGGGGATAGATGAAGTCCGCGGGACTCAGGGAGGTCTCCCGCACCATCGCCCGCAGGGCAGGGGAACGGCGCAGGCGGCGGGGGCGGTAGGTGAGCTCCATCGGGGGCTGGCTCAGCGAACTCGAGATGGGGCGGATCCTACGGAGCCCTCACCTGCAGGTCAGGTTTCGTTCCCGCCAAACATGTCGTCGTAGCCCTGGTACGGGTCAAATTCCGACCAGCCAGGGCTGGCTTCATTGAAGAGGCCGTAACGGGCCGCCTCGTCATCCATCAGCGTGTTCCCCGTCGGCTGGGTGTTGCAGGTCACTCCCCCATCCGGCGTGGGCTGGCAATCGTCAAAGACCACACCCGCCCGGGCCGAAACCGGAACGCAACAGCAGCTCACAACGAGCAGAGCGCCTGAGAGGATGGGCGCCGCTTTCGCCCTGGCCGCGATGTACACCGACTGGACCGCCATTGCCCTGCTGCTGCTGACTGCAGCACCCCTGTTGGCCGTGGTCGCAACGACGGCTTTCTTCATCTGGCGGCAGAAGACGAAGCGCTGATCAACAGGATGGTGCCCTGACCCACGCATTGCAAGCAGGTGCGGTAGCCGGCCGTTTGCGTGCGCTGGATGCCGCTCCCTCCACACCTGGGACAAGGCTTTGCACCCTCATTGATGGCTGTGTTCCCCTGCTCCTCGGGCCTGGCCATGGGCCGCTCCTGGTGATGGCCTCACTTTGTTCACAGCCAGGGGGTTTGATCCCGAAGGGATTGTTAAGCCTTGCTCAACTGCTGCCGCAAGGTCCCGAGCTGGCACTGCTGCAACAGCTCCTGGGCGCTGAGACAGGACCCTTCCGGCACCAGCTCTAAGGAGGCGGCTAAGCGACCAATCGCCGCCTCAGGCAGAACGCCCTGCTCCCGCCAAACCGCAAGGCCCATGCCGCCATCGCGTTTGGACAGGCGCTGGCCCTGATCATCCATCCAGAGGGGCAGGTGCCAGTAACGCGGCGGCTCCACGCCCAGGTGCTGAAGGACCGCCACCTGTGGTCCGGTGGCCGGCCAGAGGTCCAAGCCCCGCACCACATCACAGATGCCAAGTGCCCACTCATCGACCGCGGTCGCCAGGTGATAGGCCAGGAAACCATCGGCCCGGCGCAGCACCACATCACCGACCTCCGTCGGTCCGTCGAGGCACCCCTCAGGACCCAACTGTTCTGGCCAACGAAGGGGGCCCGGCTCCAGCCGCAGCCGCCAACTGGGCAGGCGCTGATCCTCTAGACCCCAACGGGGAGTGAGTGGCCGGCAAAAACCGGGATAGACCCCCGATCGGCCATGGGGGGCCGAGACGTCAGCCAACATCCGACGGCTGCAGCGGCAGGGATAGAGCTGGCCGCTACGCCGCAAGGCCGAGAGGACCGTGGCGTAGAGACCGCGGCGCTCGCTCTGGCGCAGCACCGGTCCATCCCAATGCAAACCCAGCCAGCGCAGGTCCTCTCGAATACTGGCCTCCGCCCCTGCTCGATTGCGGGGCGTATCGAGATCGTCAATCCGCAGCAACCACTCGCCGCCCTGCAGCCGGGTGATCAACCAGGAGAGCAAGGCCGTGCGGAGGTTGCCCAGATGCAGTGGCCCCGTCGGGGACGGCGCATAGCGACCCCGGCGAGCCGTTTCCTTCAGATCGGCGACCTCGCGCCGTAATGCTCTGAGATGAGAGGGCAGCAAGGTAGACATCGATCAACCGCAAGGCCCGCAACACGCAAAAGGGCGACCCGAAGGTCGCCCTCTGCTCAACACCGTGAATAGGCGCGGCGTGATCAGCCCTGAACGCGATCCTTGAAGAGCTTGCCTGCGGTGAATGCAGGGACGCGCTTCGCGGGGATCTTGATCTTCTGGCCGGTCTTGGGGTTCAGGCCTTGACGGGCAGAGCGCTCGCGGGGCTCGAAGGAGCCGAAGCCAAGGATCGACACTTTCTTACCTTCGACAACCGAATCAATGATGGTGTCGATGGCCGCGTCGACCACCTGGGCCACGTCGGTCTTGGTCAACTCGGTGCGAGCAGCCACGAGATTGACGAGGTCAGCTTTGTTCATCGGAGTGGAAGCCTCTGGGCTCAGTAGCAGCAGGGCGGAGTGAGAAAACCCCGCCACCACTGGTTTCAGCGCGCCAATGGTATGGGGGTTGGCAAGGGGCGGCAACCTCAAAACCCCTTTTCCCATGCCGTTTTTGCCACATTTGCTGCCGAAATCGGCCCTTTCGCACTGTTTTGTGCCCCTACGAGCCGATCCCTAGAT
>NZ_ADXM01000033.1:0-8059 GCF_000179255.1 Synechococcus sp. CB0205 | reverse complement strand
CGCCGGCGCCCCCGGAGCCCCTGGAGCAGGCGACGCCAACCGTCCTTCAGTCACTCCCCCGTCGGCTCCTCGCCGCCCGAATTTCCGCGCTCCCATGCCGCCCGGTGGCGGCCGTCCCCGCCGCCCCGATTGGGACGACAGCGCGCGTCTTGATGCACTGCGCAGCCGCTCACCCCAGAAGCAGCGCCAGCGCGTTCACATCATTGGCGAGAACGACGACTCGCTGGCCGCACAAACCGGCGGCTACGCCGGTGACACCGATGCGGTGGTGCTGCAGGCCTCCCTCGCCCGTCCGGCGAAACCCCGCAGCGCTGGCTCCGCTCAGCCGAAGCCAACCGTTGTGGCCCGCAAGCGCCGCAAGGAAACCGCCCGTCAGCGTCAGCGCCGCCGCGCGATGGAGCTGCGTGCCGCGCGGGAAGCCAAGCAACAGCGGCCCGAAATGCTCATCGTTCCGGAGGGCAACCTCACGGTGCAGGAGCTGGCCGACAAGCTGGGCGTCGAGAGCTCCGAGATCATCAAGAGCCTCTTCTTCAAGGGCATCATCGCCACGGTGACCCAAACCCTCGATCTCTCAGCGATCGAGACGGTGTCCCAGGAATTCGGCGTTCCGGTGCTCGAGGACGACGTCGAGGAAGCGGCGGCCAAGACCGTCGAGATGATCGAAGAGAGCGATCTCGCTCACCTGATCCGGCGTCCGCCCGTGGTCACGGTCATGGGCCACGTGGACCACGGCAAGACCAGCCTGCTGGACTCGATCCGCAAAACCCGGGTCACCGCTGGCGAAGCCGGTGGCATCACCCAGCACATCGGTGCCTACCAAGTCGAAGTGCCCCACGCCGGGGAGCAGCGGAAGATCACCTTCCTCGACACCCCTGGCCACGAAGCCTTCACCGCCATGCGGGCCCGTGGCACCAAGGTCACTGACGTGGCCGTGCTGGTGGTGGCCGCCGATGACGGCGTGCGTCCCCAGACCCTGGAAGCCATCAGCCACGCCCGCGCCGCCAAGGTGCCGATCGTGGTGGCGATCAACAAGATCGACAAAGAAGGTGCCTCCCCGGATCGCGTCAAACAGGAGCTGTCCTCCCACGAACTCGTGGCTGAGGACTGGGGCGGCAACACCGTGATGGTGCCGGTCAGTGCCATCAAGGGCGAGAACATCGAGAAGCTGCTGGAGATGATCCTGCTGGTCACAGAAGTGGAAGACCTGCAGGCCAACCCAGACCGGATGGCCCGGGGCACCGTCATCGAGGCACACCTCGACAAGGCGAAGGGCCCTGTGGCCACCCTGCTGATCCAGAACGGCACCCTGCGCACCGGCGATGTGCTGGCCGCTGGTCCGATCCTGGGCAAGGTGCGCGCCATGGTCGACGACAACGGCAAGCGCGTCAAAGAAGCAGGCCCCTCCTACGCCGTTGAGGCCCTGGGCTTCAGCGAAGTGCCGACGGCCGGCGACGAGTTCGAGGTCTACACCGACGAAAAAACGGCCCGTGCGGTGGTCGGCGACCGCGCCACCGAAGCCCGCGCAACCCGACTGGCCCAACAGATGGCCTCCCGCCGGGTCTCTCTGGCCTCCATGTCGGGCCAGGCCAGCGAAGGCGAACTCAAGGAACTCAACCTCATCCTCAAGGCCGACGTTCAGGGTTCCGTCGAGGCAATCCTCGGGTCCTTGGAACAACTGCCTCAAGAGGAGGTTCAGGTCCGCGTGCTGCTCTCTGCACCGGGCGAAGTCACCGAAACCGACGTCGACCTGGCGGCGGCTTCCGGTGCTGTCATCGTCGGCTTCAACACCTCGATGGCGCCTGGCGCCAAGCGTGCTGCTGACGCCACGGGCGTGGATGTTCGTGACTACGACGTCATCTACAAACTGCTCGAGGACATCCAGATGGCCATGGAAGGCCTGCTGGAACCCGAACTGGTGGAAGAGCCCCTGGGCGAAACCGAGGTTCGGGCCGTCTTCACGATCGGCAAGAGCGCCGTGGCGGGTTGCTACGTCACCAGCGGCAAACTGCAGCGCAACTGCAAGGTCCGCGTCTGGCGCGGCAAGGAAAAGGTGTTCGAGGGCGACCTGGACTCCCTGCGCCGCGGCAAGGACGATGTCAAAGAAGTCGCCACCGGCTTCGAATGCGGCATCGGCTGTGATCGTTTTGCCAACTGGCAAGAGGGCGACCGGGTGGAATCCTTCAAACTGGTCACGCAGCGACGCACCCTCAGCAACTGACCGTGAATCCGGCAAGACGCGAACCGCTCCTGTGGCTCCAGCTACTGGGACTCGCGGCCTTGCCGCTCGAAATCCTGTTGCTATTCCTGCTGTTTGCAGGGGCAGACCCGGGTCCCTTCCCAGGCTTTGAACGCTTGCTGACCTGGGCGATCGGCGCCCTAGGAAGCGCGGTCCTCTTCTGGCGCCTTCCTCCCGACCTCTGGTCTGTACTGATCCTGCAGGTGCCCCTGCGGGGTCGCCGACCAGAGCAGTTTCGTCTGAGTGCCCTTCAGACCGCCCTGCCTCTGAAGGTCGTCATTGCCCTGGGCGCAGCACTGCTCCTTCCTCTGACCTGGTGGGCAGACAGCCACGCCGGCATGGCCTGGGCCTGGTCCCCTCTATCCAGCAGCCCCAGGCTGGTGGTTCTGCTGCTCTGCATCCCGGTGTTGGCGCTGATCCAATGGCAGTGGGCCCAAGTGATCCAGTCCCTCTGGATGCTCACCAGATCCGCTGGTCTGGTGGATCAGACCCTGCCCCTCACCCAAGTCCAGGCTGCTGAGCAGCGCCTCAACGCTGGGCTACCGCTCTTGCTTCTCGCGCCGTTGGCCTTTGCCGAACCTGCGGCTTCCGTCGAGCCGGAACCGAAGGTCACACCGCAAGACCAACAGGAAAAACCCGAAGCTATCGCTCCTGAACCCGAACAGACCGACTCACCTAGCGAGACAGAGCCCGTCGCCGCAGAAGCTTCTGAACCTGCTGCAGAGCCTTTGCAGGCGGACGCGGAGGTCGTTGAGGCGACCGACGAAGACCACGAGGCCAACGCTGAAGCCCTTGCCTCAGAAGACGTCGATGTGCCGCAAGCGGAAGCCTCAGGCGCCGACGCAGAGCCCGAGGAGGAAGCGGTCGTTCATGAAGAGCCCGGTTCCGAAGAAACCGGCCCCGAAGAGACCACTGCCGAAGCACCCCAAGACACTGAGGAAGACCCTGCCAAACAGGACAGCGAAGACGCGTCAGTCGTCGACGCTGGGGGAGCGGTCGCGCCAGAGGAGAAGCCCGAAGAGGGCTAACGCCGAAACCTGAATCAGGAGGTCAGAGGACTGGACCACCTCTCCACCGGCCGAACGCATCGCCATGGTGGCGAGGCCAACGGCCGCAGAAGCAGTAAAGGCCAACCAGAGTCCTCGCCTGAGTCCACGCCAGGGGGTGCGAGCCTCCTGCAACAGACGAGCCCTGAGATCGGGATCCAGTGGGGGACGGGAGTCAGGCGGCATCCGCGCGTCTCAGGCTTCGAAGCCTGAATGCTAATTTCACTGGGCTGCCGGTGTAGCTCAGTGGTAGAGCAACTGATTCGTAATCAGTAGGTCGTCGGTTCAAGTCCGATCTCCGGCTTTTCAGGTCCTGACGCTCTCAAAAGAGATGGGACCCTGCAGTCACAGCAAGACATCTGAGCCCGCGGCTTTGAATTTGAGCCAAAGATGGCACCAGGCTCTAGCGATACTCGACCAGGGCAGCTGGTGGATGTTCAGCTTCTGAAAGTTCGCTGAGCATTTGAAAGTCGTCAAAGTCAAAACCAGGAGCGACCGCACACACCATCAGGCTCCAACGCCCTGAAGCCCGAGCGGCCTGCCAGACACCCGCTGGCACCACGACCGTTTCTGCTGAACCCGGCAGAAGACAGTGCTCCTGCAGCTGCCCATCCATGACCAGCAGCAACGCCAAGGGATCCCCCGCTAGGCAGCACCAACTCTCATCGGCGTGATTTACCCGATGCCAGCGACTGATCTCCCCGGGGCCCAACAGAAACAGGATCTGGGTCAGGGCATCGCGCTGCACCCCATCGGCGCGGCGCACCTTGAGCGCGCTACGGAAGGTCTCTCGATACCACCCCCCCTCGGGGTGAGGTTGAAGATCAAGCGCCGCAACGATCTCAGCCACGCTGTGGCGTTCTGGATCCCACGGACCGAGGTTGTCTTGCGTCATGCCTGCCATGCTTGGGCCAACGGCACGGAGGTGCGATCGATCGCAGCACGATGCAACGTCTGGTCGATGCGGCCCGGGCCGAAGCCGAACGGGGCTGGAGCGAAGGGGGAATTCCCATCGGCGCCGTCCTGGCCCAAGAGGATGGAACGATCGTCGCCCGTGGACACAACCAACGGGTCCAGAACGGGGATCCCACCAGCCATGGTGAAACCCAGTGCATCCGCAACCCCGGGCGGCGCCGCGACTGGCGTGAGCTGACCCTGGTCACCACCCTCTCTCCCTGTCCGATGTGCGCCGGAACCGCTGTTCTGCTGGGATTCCGGCGGGTGGTCATCGGAGAGCGCAAGACCTTTCAAGGGGCCGAGACCTGGCTCAAGGAGGCTGGGATCGAAGTCACCTGCCTGGACGATCCACACTGCGAAGAGCTGATGCAAACCATGCAGCAGCAGAAGCCTGAGCTCTGGGCAGAAGACATCGGCTGCTGAACAGCGATGAACATCGTCCTGCTGAGGCCAGAAGACTGGATCGACGAGCAGCGCGTGCTGCTGACTGACGAGCGGGCGAGCCACGTTCGCAATGTGCTCAAGTCCAGCGTGGGCGAGACCCTGCGGCTTGGGCTCATTGGAGGTGCCTGCGGTCAGGGGCTGATTGAGTCCCTGGACTCCAGTGGCGTGGTGCTTAGAGCCGTCCTCGGCGAGCCGCCCCCAAAGCGCCATCCCTTCGATCTGGTGCTGGCCCTACCGAGACCCAAGATGCTGCGCCGGATCCTGCGGCAATGCGCCGAATTTGGGATCAGCCATCTGCACGTGATTAACAGTGCGCGGGTCGAGAAGAGCTACTGGCAAAGCCCGCTGCTGCAAGCCAGCAACGTCGAGGACGCCCTGCTCGCGGGCATGGAGCGCTCCCGAGACACCATCGCCCCGCAGGTGCATCTGCACCAACGCTTCCGGCCCTTCATCGAAGACGAGCTCCCAGGGCTCTGCGCCGGAAGGCTCTGCCTGATCACGGAGATGGGGGCCGAGGAGCCCCTGGCTCAGCACGCCGGCCAACCCGCTCTGGTGATGATCGGGCCCGAGGGCGGCTTTGTCCCTTTTGAGATCGAGCTCGCCCAGGCCCATGGTGCCCGCCCCGTTCATCTAGGGGAGCGGACCTTGAGCGTGGACACGGCCCTCAGCGCAACCCTGGCTCAGGGATCAGCTGTGTTTGCTCTCCGCTCGGGCCAAGGCCTCGGCGGGATCCCCCTGTAGATCCGCCTCCAGGAAGGCCGGCGTTTCCGGCAGGGCCAAGTGCACGTGGTTATCCATGTGGACCTGCACCGTCAGATCCTTGGCCTGCATGTCGAGGATGTGACCGCCATGGTTGTGGTCATCGCTCAGCAGGTGCAGGTGATAGCCGGGCACATTGATCGTGCGGGCATAGCTGGGAGTCCAGAACCCCACCAGGCTTCCGCGCAGACCGCTCTGGCTGAACTCCGCCTGGTGACTGGTCGCGCTCACCAGGTCAGTGCCATGGGCGCTCTTGCAGGCCACGCGGTAGTGGATCCTCTCGAACGTGCCGGTAATGCGGATGGCGCAGAAGAGATTGTCGCTGCGCCTTAGGCCATCGAGCTGGGCGGTGAGGTCATCCCAACTGCTGACGGACGGCAGCGTGGTGGTGGTGTCAGCCGCAAAGAAGGTCGTCGCCCAAAAGGGAGCCAGGGCCGAGTCCGGGGCGACATGCACCGACCCATCACTGCGGGCCTGCCAGCAGGTGCCATCGAGCATGATCCCCTCACCATCAAGGCCATCGAAGGTGCCCAGGCCGAAGTCTCCATGGCGCTTGATGTCCGCCACGCGCACGCAACCCTGATAGACCCCCTGCACCAGCGCTCCAGAGGTGGAGACCTGATAGATCGTGTGGTGGTCAAGATCCAGGGTTTCCGCCAGGGAGCGGCGAACCAGATGGCTGACGCTGTCGCCCGTGCGTTCAGCCAAGGCGTGCAGCGCGTCCCAGAGACCATCGCCAACAGAGACGTTCAGGTGGTGACCGCTCGCATGCTGCGTGCTCATCGGAACCTCAGTGGATGAACTGCTGGTGCACGTTCTGCATCAGCCGGATGTTCTCGGAGTAGTCCACCGGAACATTGATCAGAACCGGTACCGGCTGCTGCAGAGCCTCCCGCAGGACGGGTCCGAGGTCCTCGGCGTTCTGGATCGAGTAGCCCTTCGCGCCAAAGGCCTCGGCGAACTTGACGACGTCGTAGTCGCCAAGCTGGATCCCCGAGACCCGTCCGTAGTGGGCCTGCTCCTGGAACTCCACCATGTTGTAGGAGTGGCTGTTCCAAATCACGTGCACGAAGCGGCTGCCCATCCGCACCGCCGTCTCCAGCTCCGTCGCCGTGAACAAAAAGCCCCCGTCCCCTGAGACGGAGACCACGGGACAGCCGGGGCGAACCATCCCAGCGGCAATGGCCCAGGGCAGGGCCACCCCCAGGGTCTGCTGACCATTGCTCACCAGGACCTGGCGGGCTCGCTCAGCCTGGGCATAGCGGTTCATCCAGATGTAGTGGGAGCCGACATCCAGGCAGAGCGTGGTGTCCTTGGTGATCACCGAACTGATCTCGTGCACCAGGCGCAACGGATGAACAGGAGCAGCCCCACCCATGGAGGCACCCTCGGCGGCCGTCGCCCGTAATTCAGCGGCGAGGGCCTGCTGCTGCTGACGGAAATCAGGGGCGATCGTCAGTGGCGGCAGGGTGGCCATGGCGATCAGGGTCTGCTGCAGATCCCCGATCAACTCCACCTGGGGCAGGAAGGCTTGGTCCTGGTCCGCAGCCTGGACATCGACATTGATCAGGGTGCGGGATTGATCGCTATTCCAGAGGCTGGGGTCGTATTCGACCGGATCAAAGCCGAGGCAGATGACCCCATCGGCAGCGCTTAGCAGGGCATCCCCCGGTTGATTGCGGAAGAGTCCCAACCGCCCCACGTACTGCTCCGGCGCGACCCAGCGACCGGGCCCTTGGAAGGTGGCGCAGTAGGGCAGTCCGCTGCGGCGCACATAGGCCTGGAGCGCTTCGCTGAGATCTGGATCTGAAGCCTGCATCCCCAGAAGGAGCAGGGGCCGCTCCAGGGTTGCCATCAACTCCGCGGCACGGCTCAGGGCCTGGGGATGGCAGGGCCCCTGCAGGATCGGCTCACCCCAGCCCGCCGATGGGTCGGCCTCGATCTCAGCCAAGCCAACGTCTTTGGGCAGGCCCAGAAAGGCTGCCCCCGGCCGGCCCTGCTCAGCCGCCCGAATGGCATTGCCCAGGACCTCCGGTAGGTCGTGAATCGAGAGGGCGGACTGGGCAAAACGCGTCACCGGCTGCATCAGGCCGATGGCATCCAGCGACTGATGGGTCTGCTTAAAGCGATCGTCCAGGGGCACCTCACCGCCGATCGCCAACACGGGGTCGCCTTCGGTGGTCGCCGTTGCCAGGCCCGTCACCAGGTTGGTCACGCCAGGGCCGGAGGTGGCCAGGCAGACGCCAATGCGGCCGGTCAGGCGGCCAAAGGCTTGAGCCATGAATGCCGCGTTCTGCTCATGGCGGCAGAGCACCAGCTCGATGGGCGAATCCAGCAGGGCCGTGAAGACGCTGTCGACCTTGGCCCCGGGGATGCCAAACACATGGGTGACGCCATGGGCTTCCAGCGCCTTGACCAGAAACTGAGCACCCGTCAGAGCCTTGGACCGCAGCGCCGGCTCCACTGGGCGGCCTGGCGTTCTGCGGTTGGAGGTCTGCGGTGCGTGGGGATGGGAATGGCGTGCCGATGTCGTCATCCGACGGTCCGAAGGCTGATTCGCACACCATGACCACAACGCTGCACCACAGCCCCTGCGTTCGTTTTTTTTCGGGAATCT
>NZ_ADXM01000034.1:0-57967 GCF_000179255.1 Synechococcus sp. CB0205 | reverse complement strand
TGCTGCGGCGCCTGGCCGGCCAAGACCCGCAGGTGCGTGACTGGCTGCAGCAGTGGCAGCGCATGGGTGGAGGCCCCATCCCCTCGGGCCAGCTGTTGCCGTGAGCAGTCGCGAACTGGCCCTGTTCGGCACCAGCGCCGACCCTCCGACCGAAGGGCATCAGGCCCTGCTGCTCGGCCTGGCCGAGCGCTACGGCCAGGTGGCGGCCTGGGCCAGCGACAACCCCTTTAAGCAGCACGGGGCACCGCTGGAGCTCCGCGCCCAGCTCCTGGGGACCTTGATCGAGAGCCTGGGCAACGACCAGGTGCAGCTGGCGCAGGACCTCAGCAGTCCCAAAGCGATCGAGACTCTCGATCGCGCCGCCAGCCGCTGGCCGGATCGGCAGCTGGTGTTTGTCGTCGGGGGCGATCTCGCCGCTCAAATCCCCAGTTGGTATCGGGCGGCAGATCTGCTGCAGCGCTGCCGCCTCACCGTGGTGCCGCGCCAGGGCCACCCGATGGCGACAGGCGCCCTGGAGAGGCTGCGAGATCTGGGGGCCCAAGTGGAGCTGCTGGAGCTGCCTGTGCCAGCAAGCGCCAGCTCAGCCATTCGCGGCGGGCAAGAGAACAGCTCGATTCCCGAAGTGCTCTGGCCCGAACTGCTCAAGCACAATCTCTATGGCCTCACCTCCAAGCTCGCTCCCTAATGCGCGTCGCCCTGGCCCAGATCAATCCCCTGGTGGGGGACCTGAGCGGCAACGGGGCTCAACTGCTTGAGGCCTGCCGCCACGCCGCAGAGGGCGGTGCCGACCTGGTGGTCTCATCAGAACTGGCGCTCTGGGGCTACCCCCCGCGGGACCTGCTGCTGCGCCCATCCCTGCGGCACAAACAAGACGCGGTGCTGGACGGGCTAGCCCGTGACCTGCCAACCGGCCAGAGCCTCTTGCTGGGGGTGAGTGAGACGGTCAGCGATGGCCAGCAGCCCGATCTGTTCAACAGCGTGGCCCTGGTGGAGAAGGGCGTCTGGCGGATCGTGGCCCGCAAACGTCTGCTCCCCAGCTACGACGTCTTCGATGAACGGCGTTACTTCCGCCCGGCCGAAGAGCCCTGCCTGCTGGAGCTCGAGCGCGAGGGGCGCCGCTGGCGCCTGGGCCTGACCATTTGCGAGGACCTCTGGGTGGAGGAGCAGCTCCACAGCCAACGGCTCCTGGGGGGCGATCCCGTGGGGGACTTGGCGGCGCTGAAGCCTGACCTGCTGATCAATCTCTCGGCCTCCCCCTTCGGGCAGGGCAAACCGCAACTCAGGCGAGAGCTGGCCAAGAGCGCCGCCCAGCGCCTGGGGGCTCCCGTGCTCTACGTCAACCAGGCGGGAGGCAATGACGAGCTGATCTTCGATGGCGGGAGTTTCGCCACCACAGCAAACGGCGAGGTGGCCGCACAGCTGGCCTTTGGCAAAGCGGATCTGGCCTGCTGGACACTCGGCAACGCCACCGCTGCAGCACCGATCCCCTGCGACGAAGAACTGCTGCTGCGGGCCCTGGTGCTGGGGGTACGGGACTACGCGCGCAAATGCGGCTTTGGCAAAGCGCTGCTTGGACTGAGCGGCGGCATCGATTCCGCCCTGGTGGCGGTGCTGGCGGCGGCGGCCCTGGGCGCCAAGCAGGTGCAGGCGCTGTTGATGCCCTCCCCCTGGAGTTCAGAGGGCTCCATCAACGACTCCCTGGAGCTCGCCAATCGCCTAGGGATCAGCACCCAGACGGTGCCGATCGAGGGCTTAATGGGTGGATTCGATGCCGCCTTGAGCGCTCCCTTAGGTGGAACACCGGCGGGCGTGACAGCAGAGAACCTGCAATCCCGCATCCGAGGCACCCTGCTGATGGCGATGGCCAATCAACAGGGACAGCTGCTGCTCACCACCGGCAATAAGAGCGAGCTCGCCGTCGGCTACTGCACCCTCTACGGCGACATGAATGGGGGTCTGGCGGTGATCGGTGACCTCTACAAGTCAACGGTCTTTCACCTCTGCGACTGGATTGATTCCGAGGCAGCACAAGCGGTGCGCCAGGAGCTGGGCCTGCCGGCGGAGGGGGAATTGATCGGTTCCGCGATTCGCAGCAAACCCCCCAGTGCCGAGTTGCGTCCCGATCAAAAAGACAGCGACTCCCTGCCGGATTACGCCGTGCTGGATCCGCTGCTGAAGGCTCTGCTGGAGGAGCACCAAAGCCCCGAGGAGTTGGCCCAGCAGGGAACCGACCCAGCCCTGGCCGAGCGGGTGATGGGGCTGCTGCGCCGGGCGGAGTTCAAGCGACGCCAGGCCCCGCCGGTGCTCAAACTCAGCCAGCGGGCCTTCGGCAGCGGTTGGCGAATGCCCATCGCAGCTGCGGCGCAGTAGCCAGAGGAGCCTGAGCTCGCCATCTTGGAGGTGATCGAAGGTCTGCCATGGCCGGCTCCATCGCACCGATCGCCAGCATCGGCGTGCCACGGGAAATCAAGCCCGATGAGCAGCGGGTCGCGCTGACGCCCGATGCCGTGCGCGAGCTGGTGAGCCATGGCCTCTCGGTGCGGGTGGAGCACCGGGCCGGCTCCGGCGCCGGCATTGAGGACGCGGCCTATGTCGCAGCTGGGGCGGAACTGGTCAGCCGCGAGGAGGCCTGGGGCGCACACCTAGTCGTGAAGGTCAAGGAACCCCAGACAGAGGAATTCCCCTTCCTGCGCGCCGATCAGGTGCTCTTCACCTACCTGCACCTCGCCGCCTACCCCGCCGTCGGCGAGGCCCTGATCGAGGCCGGCACCACCGCCATCGCCTACGAAACGGTCCAGCTCTCCGACGGCAGCCTGCCGCTGCTGGCGCCCATGAGCGAGATCGCCGGCCGGCTCGCCGCCCAGGTCGGTGCCCATCTGCTGGAGAAACCCCACGGCGGGCGCGGCGTTCTCATGGGCGGCTGCACCGGGGTGCGGCCGGCCCGAGTGGTGGTCCTGGGGGCCGGCAGTGTCGGCTGGAACGCCGCCCGGGTCGCCGCCGCGATGGATGCGGAGGTGCTGCTGCTCGATCTCTCCCCCGAGAGACTGCGGCAACTGGAGCCGGCACGCCAAGGGCGGATGGTGAGCCTGGTCAGCAGCGTTGGCCGCCTGGAGCGGTTGATCCCCAGCGCCGACCTGGTGATCGGCGCGGTGCTGCGTCCGGGCGATCGCGCCCCGACCCTTGTGAGCGAGGACCTCGTCAAACAGATGCAACCGGGTTCGGTCATCGTCGATGTCGCCATCGACCAGGGGGGCTGCATCGCCACCAGCCGGGAGACGACCCACACCGATCCGGTGGTGACCATCCATGGCGTGCAGCACTACGCCGTCGGCAACATGCCCGGCGCCGTGCCCTACACCTCCACCGAAGCCCTGGTCAGCGTCACCCTGCCCTACATCCTGGCGATCGCCGGTCGGGGCCTGATCGAAGCGGTGACCGACCGCCCCGAACTGGTCTCAGGCCTGAACACCGTCGGCGGCTCCGTCTGCCACCCCGGCGTGGCCAAAGCGCTGGGGGTGGGCAATCGTCACCCGATGGCCTGCCTGAACTAGGCCTCGCCGTCGAGATAGAGCCAACGCCCCTCGAGCACCCCACCCTCGCGGCCAAAGCGGGAGCACTCCCGCAGGACGTGCATCTGCCCCGCCTGGCGGTAGTGGGCCTCGAAGCTCACACGGCCGCTGAGGTCACCCTCGCCTCCGGCCTCCCGTGCGCTGATCCTCAGCTGGGTCCAGCGCACGCCGCGGTTGCTGGCCTTGAGGGCTTGGCGCCGCTCGGCCAGGGGCTCAGGGGAGGGGTGGGTCTCGATCAAGTAGTCGATCAGGTTGCGGCTGAAGGCGCTGTAGCGCGAGCGCATCAACTGCTCAGCCGTGGCCGGCAGGGACTGGCCCAGGTGGAACGGCTCACAACAGTCGGCGTAGACCCCGCCGCCGCAGGGGCAGGGGTCCTTGCGCACGCCAAAGCCCGCCATCAGACCAGCCGCCGCAGCGGACGCTGCAGCGCCTCAGGGTTGATCCCCTCCCGCAGCGCCAGCACCAGCCCAGCGGCCTCGCTGTAGCTCTTAGCCCGGAGCACCTCGATCCCCAAGGCCTCGGCCGTCACTGAGAGAACGCAGGGGTTCTCCACGGCGATCACCGGAATGCCCCGCTCAGCGCAGGCCAAGACTGCCGCGCCCCCCAGGGCCCCGGCCGGGGCCACCACAGCTCCGATCTGCTCAGCGCGGATCGATTCGGCGGGGGCCTGATCCGCTGGCCAGAGGGCTGGGGCGCGGCTCAGGCCCACCAGCACGCAGGGCAGGAAGGTGTAACCCAGCTCCTCGCCCGCCGCCCGGGGGTCCAACTGGGGATCGATCTCCAGGGGGCTCAGCGCCGGCGCATGGGCACAGGGCAGATTCAGCTGACGGCTCAGCCAGTGGCTGATCACCGCCTCAGCTCCAGCCAGGGCATCGACGCCGCCCCCCTGGCGGTAGGCCGTCAGGGCCTCGCTATCGGGGTCATCCGGAAAGCGGGCGATCACGGCAATGGCCGTGGCACCGGCATCGCGCAGGCGCTCCCCGGCCTCCAGCAAGACGTCGGGGCGCGCCAGCTGGCCCCAGCTGGCACCGCTCTCCCCCTGGCTCAGGGTCACGCCGATCGGAGCCGTAGTGGTTTCCACCGGACCCAGGCTCAGCCCAAGGCTGGCCCGGCAACCGTCGGCCACCTGGAGGTGCCGCAGCCGCAGGTCCTCCTCGATACCGGCATCCAGCAGCAGGCCAATGCGCTGAGAGCGAACCGGCTGGAGTGCCAGTTCTGCAGCCGCGAAACGATCGAGACTTGATCCCTCGACGTAGTGAATGCGGGGGTCACTCCAATAGAGCGAGGCCCCATTCATCACATTGGGATGGGTGATCAGGCAGCCACTGGCGGCCGCCAACAGCCGCGCCGCGGGCACCGCATCACCCGCGTAGCCACCCACCTCACAGCCGATGCCCGTGGGCACCACCATCACGGTGGGCAAGGGATCGCCAGGGCGGGTCATACGAGCAGGGCCGGCTGGTAAACCATCGCTTCGAGGGTCAGCTGGCGCTGGCCATCGGACCGGCAGAACGCCTGGGTGATCGCCCAGCGCAACGGGACCCCGTGCTGACGCAGTTCAGCCTCGATCTGCGGCAGCAGTGGACCGGGCTGGGCCACCAGGGTGAGCGCCAGGGATCGAAAGCCAGAGAGCCCTGGACTCACTTTTGGTATTGACCGAACTGCGCCTCATAGAGCGCGTCTTCTTGGCCGGCGAGCACCTTGAGGTCGCTGCGGGGATAGGCCACACAGAGCAGCGCAAACCCCTGATCCCGCAGGTCAGCCTTGACGCCCATGGCGTCGGGCTGATGCACGGATCCCTCTTTCACCACGGCAGCGCAGGTGGTGCAGACACCGGAGCAGCAGGAGCTGGGGACAGCCACACCGGCGGCTTCCGCAGCAGCGAGAACGGTCTGATCGGCAGCGCAGCTGAAGCTGTGGCTGGTGCCGTCGAGTTCACAGACAACGGTGTAGGTCTCGCCCATGGAGGGAGCAGCTCAGTCCAGAAGCTCCCCATTGTCCAGGATCACGGCCCGGGCAGGGCGCCCCACTGCTGCGGGTGCGGCGCCAGGTATTCCGGTGGGGCCAGCCCAGGCTGCTCGCAGAGCGGTGCACTCAAGGCCAGATCAAAGGCCAGGGACACCCGCAGATCGCCCTCGTCCTCATTGGCCGTCACGGCGTGGTCGATCTGAGCGGGGAAGAGCACCAGCAGCCCAGCCCGGGGAGCCAGATCGAAGTGGGGGGCATTCCAGTACAGGGCACCCTCGAGGGGACCGCCATGGCCCACCGATAACCCTGGCACCAGTTCATTGCTCTGCCGGGCGGGGTAGAGCCGAAGGCAACCACTGCGGCCAGATCCATCGCCATTGAGGTAGACGATGGCGCTCAGATGGGCATTGGGATGGTGATGACGGCCCACCGCCTGGCCCGGTTCACTCACCACCGGCCAGGACCGCTGAATGTGCAGGGCCACCTGGTCGCAGTGGAAGCCCAGTTGCTCCAGGTACGCCCAGGCATGCCGGCGCACCTGATCGCTAATGGCCGCAAAAGCCGGAAGCTGATGAACCCGCCAGACACCGTTGATGTCGCCGGTCCAGGCGCAACCGGGATGGGGGTTGCCGCTGTCCTCGCCCCGCAGAGCCAGGACATCTTGGAGCAGTAACACCGCATCCATCGGATCCAGGGCCAGATCTACGGTGCCCAGGGCCAAAGGGAAGAGCGGTTGCAGGGAAAGCGTCATGGCGCGCCGGCGCTTCCCTCATCCTGGAACAAGGCACAAAAAAAGCCCTCCACAAGGGAGGGCTTTGAGCGTCTGAGCAGCGTGCTCAGGCCATGGCAGAAGCACCGCCAACCACTTCCAGGATCTCCTGGGTAATGGCGGCCTGGCGGGCCTTGTTGTAGTCCAGGGTCAGGGACTTCGCGAGCGCCTTGGCGTTGTCGCTGGCGTTGTTCATGGCGGTCATCCGGCTGGCGAGTTCGGAGGCGGCCGCCTCCTGCAGGGAGCGCAGCAGCTGGTTCTGCAGATACAGAGGCAGCAGTGCATTCAGCAGCTGATCGGGGCTCTGCTCGAACACCAGATCAGAAGGCAGAGAAGGCTGGTCGTTGTTGACCGTGCCCGTTTCGACGCCCAGCTGACCGTCACGGGTGGTGAGACGGAAAATCTCGTCATCCGCGCTGGCGATGCCCTGGGGATCCAGGGGCAGCAAGGTCTGGGAAACAGGCTTCGAGCTCACCAGGTTGATGAACTTGGTGAAGATGATCTCGACACGATCCGTGGTGCCGGAGAGGAACTCGGCGAGCACCTCGTCGGCGATCTTGCCGGCCTCAGCAGCGCTGGGGACCTGCTCGAGCCCCATGAAGGTGGCGCGGATCGTGTACTGGCTGGCGCGGTTCTGGAAGTAGGTGGCGACCTTGCGGCCGATCAACACCAGATCCACGTCATAGCCCTGAGACTTCAGCTCAGCGTGACGCTGTTCCGTGCGCTTGATGATGTTGGCGTTGTAGCCACCGCACAGACCCCGGTCGCCAGTCACGGCAAGCAGGGTGATGGTGCGGACGTCGCGGTTCTCGAGCAGCGGCGCGTCAGCGGTCTCGAACTGCATCCGGGTCTGGAGATTCTCCAGAACGCGGGCAAGACGATCAGCAAACGGACGGCTGCGCAGAACCTGTTCCTGTGCCCGGCGGACCTTGGCGGCTGCCACGAGGCGCATGGCCTCGGTGATCTTCCGGGTGTTTTTAACGGAACTGATCCTGTCGCGGATCTCCTTCAGGTTGGCCATGGATTGGACTCTCCGGGGTAACCGTCAGGGATCAGGCCGCAGCCAGCATCGAAGACTTCACTTCGTTGATGGCTGCCTTGAGCATGGCCTCAGCGTCTTCGCTGAGCTGCTTCTCGGTCTGGATCTTGTTGATGAACTCGGGCTTGTTGGTCTTCAGGTACTCGCGGAGCTCGCGGCAGAACTGAACGACGGACTCGACGGGAACTTCGTCGATCAGGCCCTTGACGCCGGCGTAAACCACGGCGACCTGCTCAGCCAGGATCAGGGGGCTGAACTGGGGCTGCTTGAGGATCTCGCGGAGACGCTTACCGCGGGCCAGCTGCTGCTGAGTCGCAGCATCCAGGTCGGAGGCGAACTGGGAGAAGGCGGCCAGTTCATCGAACTGAGCCAGCTCAAGCTTGAGGGTACCGGCGATCTTCTTGATGGCCTTGGTCTGGGCAGCACCACCCACACGGCTCACGGAGATACCCACGTTGATGGCGGGGCGGAGACCGGAGTTGAAGAGGTCGGAGCTCAGGAAGACCTGACCGTCGGTGATGGAGATCACGTTGGTCGGGATGTACGCCGAGACGTCACCAGCCTGGGTTTCGATGATCGGCAGGGCGGTCATGGAGCCCTTGCCCATGGCGTCGCTCAGCTTGGCGGCGCGCTCGAGCAGGCGGCTGTGGCAATAGAACACGTCGCCGGGGTAGGCCTCACGACCGGGGGGACGACGGAGCAGCAGGGACATCTGACGGTAGGCCTGGGCCTGCTTGGTCAGGTCGTCATAGATGACCAGGGTGGCCTTGCCCTTGTACATGAAGGACTCAGCGATGGCTGCGCCGGTGTAGGGAGCCAGGTACTGCAGAGCAGCGGACTCGGAGGCGTTCGCAGCCACGATCACGGTGTAATCGAGGGCGCCCTTCTCGCGGAGCACCTCAACAACGTTGGCCACAGAGGCAGCCTTCTGGCCGACAGCGACGTAGACGCAGACGACGTCTTCGCCCTTCTGGTTGATGATCGTGTCGATCGCGATGGCGGTCTTGCCGGTCTGGCGGTCGCCAATGATCAGCTCGCGCTGGCCACGACCGATGGGGATCATCGCGTCGATGGCGGTGATGCCGGTCTGCATGGGCTCATGCACCGACTTGCGCTGGATGATGCCAGGCGCCATCGATTCGATCAGGCGGGTCTCGCTGGTGGGGATATCACCCTTGCCATCGATGGCCTGACCCAGGGGGTTCACCACACGGCCGAGCATGGCGTCGCCGACGGGCACCGAGGCGATCTTGCCGGTGGCCTTGACGGTGCTGCCCTCTTGGATGCCGCGACCCTCACCCATCAACACCGCGCCGACGTTGTCGTCTTCGAGGTTGAGAGCAATGCCTTCGGTGCCGTCTTCGAACTGGATCAGCTCACCGGCCATGACCTGCTCGAGGCCATAGACGCGGGCGATGCCGTCGCCGACCTGCAGCACGGTGCCGACGTTGCTGACGGAAACCGACTTGTCGTAATCAGCGATCTGTTGCTTGAGGATCGCGCTGATCTCGTCGGGGCGGATGGAAACCATGGGAGGCGTTGGGGTTGAGGACGAGGGGTGAGAAAGGGGTTCGGGTGCGGAGCTAGCTCACCTTGGCCAGCGCCAGTCCGAGGCGACGCACCTGACCCGCGAGGCTGGCGTCAATCACCTTGGAGCCGACCTTGACGACGAAACCGCCGATCAAAGTGGGGTCGACACTCAGATTGATCTCCAGCTTGTCGGTACCGGCCACGGCCTGAACCTTCTTGCTGAGCTCAGCCTGTTGCTCCTCAGTGAGAGCAGAGGCAGAGGTGACAGAGGCGAGAGCGATATTGCGCTGCTCGCGGTAGAGCTCGAGGGTGCGATCCAGCACCGCGTCGAGCATGCCGATGCGCTGGCGATCAGCCAGGAGCTTCAGCAGATTGAGGAAAGAGGGCTTGAGTTGCTCAGCGAACAGCTTCTCAAGGGCCGCCTTTTTGGCGTCAACCTCGATCACAGGAGAGCCCATGGCTTCCCGGAAATCAGCCGACTCATTCCAGAGGCCGAGAACGGCCTTGGCCTGATCCACCACCTCGTCGGTTTCCTTGCGGCTGTCAGCAACCTGCAGGAACGCTTCGGCGTAGGGGGTCGTAATGGTGTTGAGCAGCGGCATCAGGCGTTCCCCAACGTTTTGATGGACTGATCCACCAACCGCGCCTGGGCTTCAGCATTGAGCTTGCCGGGCAGGGTGGCGAGAGCCTTCTCAATGGCCAAGCGAGCCGCCTCACGGCGGAGCTGGTTGCTGACGCGGGACGCCTCAGCGTCGAGATCAGCGGCAGCACCTTGCTTGAGACGAGCCATCTCATCGATGGTGCGCTTCTCAGAATCAAGGCGGATCGCTTCAGCGCGAGCCTTGCCGTCAACACGAATCTGTTCGGCCTTCTGCTGAGCAGCGGCCAGATCCTGCTGGGCTTGAGAGAGGGCAGCGGTGGCTGAGCTGAGGCGCTCTTCAGCGTCCTTCAGGTCGGCCAGGATGATCGCGCGACGGCGCTCAAGGATGCTGCCCAGGAAGTTGGGCAGAAACTTGTAGAGGCCGAAGAGCACGATCGCCAGGTTGACGATGTTGGTCTCGAACACGTTGAGGTTCAGACCAAAGCCACCGTGGCTGGCGAAGAGGGAAGGAATGGTCATCGGGCGGCCAGCAGACGGTCGACGATCAGGTCACCGAGCTTGTCGGCGTCAGTCTTGAGTTGGCCCAAGGCCGACTCGCGCTGGGCATCGATCTCGCGGCGTGCCTGCTCACGGGAGGCGTTGGCGTCAGCGGTTGCTGCAGCCAGAGCCTCGCGATAAAGCTTGTCGGAATCAGCTTCCGCTTCTTGGATCAGCTTCGAGGCGGACAGACGTGCGTCCTTGAGCTGTTCCTTGAGGTCAGCTTCCAAGCGTTCGGCTTGGGCCAGCTTCTGCTTGGCCTCCGCACGGCTGGTGGTCACGTAACCCTCCCGCTCTTCCACGACCCGTCCAACGGGGCTGAAGAACAGGGAATTGAGGATGAAGGTGAGGAGAACCACCTGAACTGCCATGAGAGGCAGGGTGGCGTCGAGGTCAAAGAGACCTCCCTCCGTTGCACCTAGCAAAAGCCAGCTGGTCATGAGGCAGGGGTGCGGGCGGTTGAAGCGGGCCGCAAAACGGCGGCGGAAGCGAAAGGCTGAGGCAAAGGTTGAGGGGATGGGCGGTTCAGCGAACTGAAGGCCGCCCTTCCCTCGTCACCTCAAGCGCGATCAGCCAGCGAAGGGGTTGGCGAACAGCAGCACCAGAGCGACCACAAGGCCGTAGATGGTGAGAGCTTCCATGAAGGCCAGGGACAGCAGCAGGGTGCCGCGGATCTTGCCTTCAGCTTCGGGCTGACGAGCAATGCCTTCGACAGCGCCGCCTGCAGCGGTGCCCTGACCGATACCAGGGCCAATGGCGCCGAGGCCGACGGCCAGACCAGCAGCGACAACAGACGCGGCGGAGGTGATGGAATCCATGGTGGAACGAAGGATGTAGGGCGCTGGGAGAGCGCGGATTGGGACCGGGACGTTATCCCTGCGCCTGGGACATCTGGACTGAACCGAGATGGGCCCGGATTGAACCGGACCTGCGCGCAAGGAGTTTGCCAGAGCGGGTGACCCCGATCAGGCAGGGGGACTGATGAGTATCAGTGGTGTTCTTCGTGCACCGCTTCACCGATGTAGTAGGCGGCGAGGGTGGCGAAGATCAGCGCCTGAATGGCACTGGTGAACAGGCCGAGGAACATCGCAGGCAGGGGCACCACGAGAGGCACGAGGAAGGCCAGCACTGCAACGACGAGTTCGTCGGCAAGGATGTTTCCGAACAGACGGAAGGAGAGCGAGAGGGGCTTGGTGAAGTCCTCAACGATCTTGAACGGGAGCATGATCGGAGTCGGCTCCACGTAGTACTCGAAGTAGCGGAAGCCCTTCCGGCTCAGGCCTGCATAGAAGTAGGCCAGGGACACCAGCAGCGCCAGGGCAACGGTGGTGTTGATATCAGCGGTCGGAGCACCAAGCTCGCCACTGGGCAGATGAATCAGCTTCCAGGGCACCAGAGCGCCGCCCCAGTTGCTCACAAAGATGAACAGGAAGAGGGTGCCGATGAACGGAAGCCAATCGCGATAGGCCTTCTCGCCGATCTGCTCGCGGGCCATGTCGCGGATGTAGTCCCAGAGGAACTCCAGAAGGTTCTGGACACCACGGGGATCGCGCTCCATCTTGCGCGTGCCCACCACGACAAAGGCGAGCAAGGCTCCGATCACAACCCAGGAGCTCAGAAACACCTGGCCGTGAATCTTGAGATTCCCCAGCTGCCAATAGAGGTGTTGACCCACCTCCAGTTCGGCAAAGGGAAGAACGAGTGGCAAGGAACCCATCGGGTCGACGTTCGGGGTCGCAAATGCGACGTTGAAAAGGTTTTTGGCGCTCAGCGATCTGTGAGTGCCTGAAGAATCACCGCGGGCTTGTAGAGCAGGAAACCAAGCAGAGCTGGTAACAACTCGAGCTGGGGCAGGCGAGCTGCAGCCAGAACAAGAACCACAGGGACGAGAAGCTGGAACTTGCCCACCTTCTTGGAACCGTTGCCGAGCTTCGCAACACTTCGGGCGAGAAGCCTGAGGTAGAGAGCGCCGGCGAGGCCACCGACCAGCAAGCTGCTGGCGATGTGAAGGTCGTAGATCAGGGCCGTGGCCGGGACCGCAATGGCGGACACCAGCAAGGTGGCGAGGATCAGGCGACGTTGAAGCCTCTCAAAGTCAGCCAGGTCAGGACTATCAGCGGGAACCGATTCGGTTTCAGCGACAGCAGAGGACCCAGAGGACTCTGTTTCCAGAGGGGGAGAAGGAACCATCTCTTGGCTCGCCGTGTCATCCAGTGCGTCCAGCCCCTCGCGGTGAGAGTCCGGATCTGACTGGGGTGATGAAGCAGCCAACAAAGGCGCCTTTGCTCTGAAAAGGCGCGCGGAATCTATCACGCGCTGACGCCTGGTCCTGAGCGAAGCAGAAGAACGCGCTGCAGCTGCAGTTCCCTTGTCACAGAAGCGATCTGGGCATCAGACCAGTCCAATGGCAGCTGACCGATGGCCGTCTCAGGCTCCGCCTGCTCCAGAACTTCCAGCAAGTTCATTCCCTCGGCACTCAGATCCAAGGGGGCCATATCGGAATCCAACAGGGAGCGGCCCGGCCAGCCCCAGAGACAACGGTTCCGGCAGCCCCTGGCTGCGAGCACAGCGCTGTCCTCATCCCAGCGCTGCACCTGAACCGGGCCCTTACTCAAGAAGAACTCGAAGTGGCTGATGTCAGGGTCTAGGTCTTCCACCAAGCGCCATTGCGCCTCCGCAGGAAGAGCCTGAGCCCGCTCCAACAATTCTCCAGTCAGGAGCCGAGCGGGATCCCAGACCGCTGGATTGGAAAAGCCTGCAAATTGCAGATCAGCCGAGGCCACAAAGGCCATTAGCCGTTCCAGGTTGTAACTGGTCTCTTGGGGATGCAGGTACATGTCGGCGAAGTTCGCGTCGGCTGCACAGTCGATGGCCCAGCGTTGTTCGTAATTGAGACGGAGCCGGTTCTGCGCGGGGAGATCAGCCATCAACTGGCGTCCCAAGCGAAGGCCCTCGGCCCCCGTACCAGCACCCATTGCATTTAAAGCGCGCTGGGTGCGATGGATCTCCCAGCGACCACCATCGGCGTACAAGAACAGGTGGAGGAGTGCACCGGGTTTCAGCAACTGGGCTAAGGCCCGAAGTCCGGCCTCCGGTTGCCTGAGGTGGTGCAAGACCCCGACTGAATTGATGTAGTCGAAGGGACCCTCTCCTGCCAGGTCCAGCAGGCTCCGGTTCTCGATGCGCAGCTGGGCCTGCTCGAACGCACCGGAGCGGCGACAGCGCTCCCGAGCCACCTCCAACGTTCCAGGTGAGATATCCACAGCCAGGATCTCGGCCCCTGGATTCAGGTGAGCGAGGTAGTCGGTGCTAACGCCGGTCCCACACCCCGCATCCAGGATTCGCAAGGGCTCTCCATTGACAGGCGCTTGGGGTAGCGATCCGGTGGCTGCCGAATAAGCCGCATCTACAAACCAGCGCCAGTTGTATCCAGGAGGGGGGCCATCTTGAAGCGGGTCTCCTGGGTAGGGGAAGCGGTCATAAAAGTCGCTCACCACAGGAGTGGCGGCATCAGCAGGGCCCTGAGTCATGGCTGGGAGCGAATCGGATAGGGAATGCGCAGAGGCCGAGCATTTCATGGCTTGCCCTCCGCTTGAGGGGAAACCGACAACGGGCTGCAAACATTTGTTCATGGCCCGCCGGGAGGCCAGAGGGGCAGCCGTAACGTGCCCAGGCCAGGTTCGCTTTCGTCCATGACTGTGACCGCCAGCAGCGGCAGCAGCAGGGTTGCTCCTCAGCGCTTCGACACCCTGCCGCTCTCCAGCGTTCGTCAGGCGGAGCAGCAAGACCGCTTCCCGGATGGGGGCGAGCTCAGCAACCTCACAACTTTTTTCCAAAGCGGTCAGCTGCGTGTTGAGGCAGCCCGTCGCGTGTCGGCAAATGCCGAAGCGATCGTGGCTCGGGCAGCAAGCCGGATCTTTGCCGGTGGCACGCCGCTGTCCTATCTCGACGCGCCACTGACACCCGCGGCGGCAAGCTCGGCAACTCCGCTGGCCTCCGACCAGGCGGCATTCCAGCGCTCGGTTCAAACCTTCTCTGGCACCAGCGACAATTCGAAACGCGGCAATCTTCTGACCCGACTGCTGGAGGGCGGCGGCGGCGATGCGGATGTCCGCGTGATCCTGCCGACAGGCTTCAACCCGATTTCAGTCGCCATCTACGGGACTGAGCGGATGCGCAAGTCAGTCCGCGACATGGCTTGGTTCCTCCGCTATGTCGGGTATGCGGTCATTGCAGGCGATCCGAGCATCCTTCGCGTGAACACCCGCGGATTGAGAGATGTCCTCGAAAAGGGCTGCTCCCTAGCCGCCACCAACGTCGCGCTGCAGGAGATGCGCGCCGGTGCCGCCGAACTACTGAAGGACCTGCCCGAAGCGCGCCAGCTCTTGATTGGCTGCTTCAACGTCCTTCTCGAAGAACTGGCCGTTCCGACCCCCTCCGCTCGCCAGCGCCTCGGCAGCCCAGAGAATCAGGGCCTCCAGCTCCCAGCCATCTACGCACTGGCAGCCCAAGGCAACGTCCAGCGCTTCAACATGAAGCCCGCCATGAGCGGCGGTCAAAAAGCCGAGGTCATTCGGGCCGCCTACCGACAGGTGTTCGAACGGGACATCGCAAAGGCCTACAGCCAAGACCCCTGCTCGGTCGAGACCTCGCAGGTCACCAAGGGCGACATCAGCATGCGTGAATACATTCGCGCACTCGGTAAGAGCAAGGAGTACCGCGCCCAGTTTTTTGGCCCCTTCTCAAACAGCCGCGCTGTTGAGCTGGCCTTCCGCCACTTCCTCGGACGGGGCATTAGCTCACGGGAAGAATTCAACCGCTACTTCAGCATCGTCAGCGAGCAAGGCCTGAATGGCCTCGTTGATTCCCTGGTCAACTCAATGGAGTACGCCCAGGTCTTCGGTGAGGAGACAGTCCCCTACCTGCGCGATCTTGGCGAAGAAGCGCAAGAAAGTGCTGGCTGGGGTTCCAACCGCAAGCTGTTCCGCTTTAGTGCACCGTTCGAGGGTGCTCCTCAATACATCACCCTTTACGCCAGCTATCGCCAGCCCTACGCCGACCAACATCCCTACGGCGGCGGTAACGATCCCTTAGGACTTAGCTACGGCGCAATCTTCCCCTCAGGTACGGCCAACGTCGCAACGCGTCCTGCACCACTGAGCTACGACACCCGGCGCCTGCTCATCGGCAACGGCATGGCACAACCAGGGCAGATGAATAGCCCTCAGTTCAGAAGCGCCACACCAAGGCGGGTTGGTCCAAAGACCCGCCGCCTAACCCAAATCGCAACCGGCGGTAATTCGGTTCCTCGCCGCGGCCTTCAAACCCGTCCGAGCGTGCGGTTCACGGAATCGAGCACCCAATCCGTCATCAAGGCTGTCTACGTCCAGATCCTGGGCAATGCGGGCTACGCCGGTGAACGGGTTGAGACAGCCGAAACCCGACTCGAAAACGGCGACATCGCTCTGAAGGATTTTGTACGTGAGGTCGCGCGCAGCGATGCCTTCCGCCGCCGCTATTGGAGTGGTCTCTACATCTGCAAGGCCATTGAAGTGATGCACCGCCGAATTCTCGGCCGACCGACCTTCGGACGCTGGGAAATCGACAGCTACTTCGACGTCGCAGCGCGCCACGGTTTCTATGGCGTCGTCGATGCCATGGTCAACAGCCGGGAATATCAGGAAGCCTTCGGTCTGGACACCGTCCCCTACGAACGATTCATCACTCCGACTGATGTCAACCAACGGCGCGTCCCGTCCTTCGCAACACCGTTTGAGGAGATCGTCCAGCCTGATCTGAGCCTCGGACGAAGACCCATTGCACGGGTCAAAGACAGTTTGAGAACCACGGCGGACATCACAGCTCGCAACCTGGTCAACAAGCAGACCGTGCGCGGCAGCTGGAACGCGGAGGTCAGCACAAACGCTCCCGACTCTCGCTGGGCTGGCTTGCTGCGGACGCAAGGCACCCGCACACCGTTCTCCGTCTCGACGCCTTCGGCACCAGAAGACCCGCAGAGCACTCCTGCACAGGTCTCCTGGAAGCCGGCTGTGTCCGCTGCCAGTGCAGCACCCATCTCCCGGATGGCCAATGCTCTGCGCACCAGCGACGCCAGCGGCTATCTCAAGCGCGGTGGCATCCCTGCCATCACCAAACTCGATGCGAAGAGCACCGAGTCCGAACTAACCGCGGCCATCAACGCCACCTACAAGCAGCTGCTCAACAAAGTCCCCCTGGAGTCCGAACGCCTGGCAAGCGCCGAGTCGAAACTGCGCAACAGAGACATTGATCTCAAGGGCTTTATCGAAGCCGTAGCCATGGGCGAAGCCTTCCAGAGCCGACTCTCGAAGATGGCGCCCCTCCGGGCGGCATCCGCCGCTGGTCTTGCACTGCTGGGCCGCGCGACAACACCTGAGGAAACGACCTCATTCCTGCAGCTACGGGCGACCTCGGGTCAACCTGCTGCTGTCAAAGCGCTACTGGCTGATCGTGACCAATCGGTCCCCAGGTTTGGTGGAATGGAAACCACGGCTGGCACAACGCAGGCCACGATGCAGCGCACAGCAGCCCTCTATCGAGGCAATGCAGGAATGAACCCGCCCACGACGGAGAAGATCTAAACCGGCCAGTACATCCAAAAGCCTCTGTACAAGGCCTGGGAATAGACAACAGGTGCCGCCCTCGCTGATAGCAAGGGCGGCTTTTTCATGGAGAAAAGAACAACAAATAATCCCGGGAAAACCTCTGCCCCGCAGGGAGTCCCAGGAAAAGGGGTTCGGAGTGAAGAACTGTTACCCGAGGCGGATTCAGAGTCGCGTTGAGCCTGAGAATCTTGTGCGTCTCCAGAGCGGGCACACCACTTGCAAGGGTCAGTGTTGACCGTTGTAAACCTGGTCGCCCAACCGACTCCGCGAGTCACCCTCAGCTCTTAGCCTGAGGCACGATCCAACTCGGATCACCCCCTTAACCCACCCACCGGATACCGGTCTCCGCAAGGCGGCCGCTTGTTTCGAGGCAGAACTGCATGAGCATCGTCTCCAACTCGATCATCAACGCGGACGCCGAAGCCCGCTACCTCAGCCCTGGCGAACTTGACCAAATCAAGTCGTTCGTCAGCGGTGGTCAGCGCCGTCTTCGCGTCGCTCAGGTCCTGAGCGAGAGCCGTGAGCGCATCGTCAAGACCGCTGGCGGCGCCCTCTTCCAGAAGCGTCCTGATGTCATCTCCCCCGGCGGCAACGCTTATGGCGAGGACATGACCGCGACCTGCCTGCGCGACATGGACTACTACCTGCGCCTGGTGACCTACGGCCTGATCGCAGGCGACGTCACCCCGATTGAAGAGATCGGCATCATCGGCGCCAAGGAGATGTATCGCTCCCTCGGCACCCCCCTGGAGGCTCTTGCTGAGTCCGTTCGGGAAATGAAGATTGCCGCCATGGGCCTTCTGACCGGCGAAGACGCCGCAGAAGCAGGCTTCTACTTCGACTACGTCGTTGGCGCCCTCTCCTGAGGCTTCTCTCTCCCTGACATAACCGCCCCTCAGACAAGATTCCATGCAAGACGCAATCACCAACGTCATCAACCAAGCTGACGTTCAGGGCATGTATCTGGACAGCGCCTCCATGGGCCGTCTGGAGCAGTACTTCGCCAGCGGTGAGCTGCGCGTTCGTGCCGCTGCCACCATCAGCGCCAATGCCTCCGCCATCATCAAGGAAGCCGTCGCCAAAGCTCTGCTTTATTCCGACATCACCCGTCCCGGCGGCAACATGTACACCACCCGTCGCTATGCAGCCTGCATCCGCGACCTGGACTACTACCTGCGCTACGCCACCTACGCCATGCTGGCTGGTGACACTTCGATCCTCGACGAGCGCGTTCTCAACGGCCTCAAGGAGACCTACAACTCCCTGGGCGTGCCGATCGGTGCAACCGTCCAGTCCATCCAGGCCATGAAGGAAGCGACCGCTTCCCTGGTCGGCCCCGACGCTGGTCGTGAAATGGGCGTGTACTTCGACTACATCAGCTCCGGCCTGGGTAATTGATCCCTGCCTCTGGCATACCTGAGGATCAAGACATGCGCCTTTTCAAAATCACCGCCTGCATCCCTTCTCCCGAGAAGACCCGTACTCAGCGCGAGCTGCAGAACACCTTCTTCACCAAGTGGGTGCCCTATGAAAGCTGGTTCGCTGAACAGCAGCGGATCATGAAGCAAGGGGGCAAAATCCTGAAAGTTGAACTCGTTGCTGGTCGCCGTCAGGTGAACCTGGGCAACTGATTCCTTCAGGCCGAAACCTTCTTCAAAAGCCCGGCACTGCCGGGCTTTTTTGTTGGCAAGCGCCAGAGAAATACGGGATAGTCAGTGTCTGATTTGCGCACCCCCTTGCCCGCTAAGCGACCGTGGCTCCCCGTGCCGTTTGAGCACTGGCCCGCAGAGGCACGCTTGCTCCTCGGGATGATCGCGATCTGGTGCCTCCTGGGCCTGGCTGTCCTGGGATCCGCCAGTTGGTGGGTCGCCGCCCGGGAGATGGGGGATGCCAGCTACTACCTCAAGCGCCAGGCCATCTGGATGCTGGTGAGCTGGGGCCTGCTCTATGCCGGCATCAGCATCAACCTCAGGCGCTGGCTGCGCATGGCCGGTCCAGCCCTACTGGCCGGAAGCGTTCTCGTCGCCCTCACCCTGGTGATCGGCAGCACGGTGAATGGCGCCAGCCGTTGGCTGGTGATCGGCCCGATTCAGATCCAGCCGACCGAACTGATCAAGCCCTTTCTCGTCCTCCAGGGAGCTGCCCTGTTCTCCCATTGGAGACGCATTTCCATCGATCAAAAGGTGCTCTGGCTCGGGGTCTTTGTGGTGACCCTCGGACTGATCCTCAAACAGCCAAACCTGAGTACCGCATCCCTCTGCGGAATCCTGCTCTGGTTGATGGCACTCGGGTCGGGTCTGCCGCTTTGGGCCATGCTCGGCACCGCCGGCGCTGGCCTGGCGGTGGCGGTTGGAAGCATCTCGATCAACGAATACCAGCGCATTCGCGTCACCTCCTTCCTCAACCCTTGGAAAGATGCCCAGGGGGATGGCTATCAGCTGGTTCAGAGCCTCTTGGCCATCGGCTCCGGTGGTCTCTGGGGTGAGGGCTATGGCCTGTCCACACAGAAGCTGCAGTACCTCCCGATCCAAACCACCGACTTCATCTTCGCGGTCTTCGCTGAGGAGTTCGGCTACGTCGGCTCCCTGCTGCTGCTGGTCTTCCTGCTGCTCTTTGGCTTTGTCGGCCTGCGCATTGCCCTGAGCTGCAGAAGCAACCAACAGCGACTGGTGGCCATCGGCTGCACCACCCTGCTGGTGGGCCAGTCAATCCTGAACATTGCCGTGGCCAGTGGTGCCATGCCCACCACGGGATTACCGCTGCCGATGATCAGCTATGGCGGCAACTCCCTCCTCTCCAGCCTGCTCACCGCAGGCCTCCTGCTGCGCTGCTCCCTGGAGGGGGCCGGCCTGGAGCCCGGCAAGCCCCACCGCAAGCGCCGGATCCAAGCCAAGCGGCAGAGCATGCCGATAGGCTGACCCCTCGCGCTGCGTACCGTTTGATGCTGGCTCAGGCCCTAGCGGATTGGGCCCGCAGTGGTGAGCAGCTGCTGAGCAGTTCCTTGGCCCATCCCGGGCCCCTGACCGTGGGGCTGGTGTTTGCTGGCGGCTTGATCACCAGCCTGGGCCCCTGCTCCCTCTCGCTGCTGCCTGTGACGCTGGCTTACCTGGCGGGATTTGACCGCGGTGGCCAGCGGCCCTGGGCCCGCAGCCTCAGTTTTTGCAGCGGCATCGTCGGCTCCCTGGTTCTCCTGGGCCTGGGTAGCGGCGCCCTAGGCCGCATCTATGGCCAGGTCCCTGGTGTTGTGCCGACCCTGGTGGCCCTCCTGGCGGTGGTGATGGGTCTGAACCTGCTGGGCCTGGTGCCCCTGCAGCTGCCGGCAGGGCCCGATCCGGAGCAGTGGCGGCAGCGGGTGCCACCCGCGCTGGCCCCACTGGCCGCAGGCCTGGCCTTTGGCCTGGCGGCCTCCCCCTGCACCACCCCTGTGCTGGCGGTCCTGCTGGCCTGGATCGCCCAGTCGGGGACCCCCCTGACCGGCGCCCTCCTGCTGACCGCCTTCGCCGCTGGGCAGGTGATGCCTCTGCTGCTGGCGGGCACCGCTGCGGCCTGGGCCCCCCGACTCCTGGCCCTGCGCTCCCTCGGGCAATGGGTACCGCCCATCAGCGGGGCCGTGCTCCTTCTGACCGGCTGCCTGACCCTGCTGGCCCGCTGGACCTAAACCCAGCTTTCCTTCCACCCCACCGATGAAGCGACTGATCGCCTGGATCTCTGACCTGCGGGTGGCCATTGGCCTGTTGATCCTGATCGCCGCAGCCAGCGGACTGGGGACCTTTGTGCCGCAGAAGGAAGCCGCCGCGCTGTACCACCGTGTCTATGACCCAGAACCCTGGCTGGGACTGCTCAATGGTGACGCGATCCTCTCGCTGCAGCTGGATCATGTGTATTCGAGCAGCTGGTTCCTCGCCCTGCTGGCCTGGCTCGGGCTCGCCCTGATCCTCTGCAGCTGGCGTCGCCAGTGGCCGGCCCTACAGGCCGCCCTGCGCTGGATCGACTACCAAACCCCCCGTCAGCTCAGCAAGCTCACCCTGGCGGAGACCATCGCCGTTCCCGACCCCAAGGCCAGCCTGACGCGGCTTGAGACCTTGCTTCAGAGCCGTGGCTGGGAACTCCAACCCCAGGGGGATCGCCTGGCGGCCCGCAAAGGCGTATTGGGACGGGTCGGCCCACTGCTTGTTCACGCCGGTCTGGTGGTCCTGATGGTGGGGGCCGCCTGGGGATCCCTCGGCGGCCAACGTCTGGAGCGGTTTCTCGCCCCTGGCAACGAGCTGGAGCTGCTGAACAGCCGCGGTGAAACCCAGGTCAGCGTCAGCTTGGAGCGCTTCGGCGTCGAGCGGGACCCGGCGGGACGCCCGGAACAATTCCGCTCCCAGTTGACCTTGACCCCAAGCCAAGGCCAGGAGGTCTCCCAGGCGGAGATCAGCGTCAACCATCCGCTGCGTTACCGCGGCATGACCCTGTATCAGGCGGACTGGGCCCTCTCCGCCATCAAGGTGCAACTCGGGAAGAGCCCAATCCTGGAGCTGCCGCTTCAAAGCTTTCCCCAGCTCGGAGAACAGGTCTGGGGGATCGTCCTACCCACCCGGCCCGATGGCAGCAACCCGGTGCTTCTGGCTCTCTCCAGTGAGGAAGGTCCGGTGACGGCCTACTCCGCCGACGCTGAAATCCTGGCCACCCTGATCCCCGGGGGGGACGCCGCTGAGGTCGAGGGAATTCCGCTGCGGGTGGCCGGTGTGGTCCCAGCCAGCGGCATCCTGCTCAAACGGGACCCCGGGGTGCCCCTGGTCTACGGCGGATTTGCCATCGCCCTGGCCGGCGGTGCCCTCAGCCTGATCGCAACCCGTCAGATCTGGGCGATCGCCGAGGCCGGTGGCCAGAAGCTCCACGTTGCCGGTCTCTGCAACCGCAACCTGACGGCCCTGGCCAATGAATTACCGCTGCTGATCGCGGAGGTTCAGCAGGGCTGACGGGTGCCGTGGCAGGCCCGAATCACCGTGTGGACATTGCCCCGCGGATTGAAATCGGCCTCCAGTTGCATCCAGACTGGAGCGCAGGCCGCGACGAAGTCATCGAGGATGCGGTTGGTCACCTCCTCATGGGAGATCGACTGATCGCGGTAGCTGTTGACGTAGAGCTTGATCGCCTTGAGCTCCATCACCCGGGGACCGGGTTGATAGATCAGGCGCAGGGTGGCGAAATCGGGGTAACCCGAAAACGGGCACTTGCAGGTGAATTCCGGCAGGGTGATCGACACCTCGTAGGGGCGCTCAGGCCGGGGGTTGTCGAAACAGATCAGCTCCGCCTCGGCAATGGCGCGCTCTCCGTAGAGGGGAGTACGGGTTGTTGCGGTCGCAGTCATCCAAGCGCTCGTCCTGACTTCGGATGCTACGCATCGCAGCCCGTCAACCAAGGCGGTATCAACGGTCACATCACCCGCCGAAAGACTGCGCCCTAATGGCTTCAGAAGGTCCGCAAAGACCTTTCCTCGCCGGATTTTCCTGAGAGAATTCCCCCATCTCCAGCCCTGAGCCATGAAAAAAATCGAGGCCATCATTCGCCCCTTCAAGCTCGAAGACGTGAAGCTGGCCCTGGTCAACGCCGGCATCGTCGGCATGACCGTCAGCGAGGTTCGCGGCTTTGGTCGCCAGAAGGGCCAAGTCGAGCGCTACCGCGGTTCTGAGTTCACCGTGGAGTTCCTGCAGAAGCTCAAGCTGGAAATCGTGGTGGATGACGCCCGCGTCGACACCGTGGTGAATGCCATCCAAGACGCCGCCCGCACCGGCGAGATCGGCGACGGCAAGATCTTCATCAGCCCCGTGGAGTCTGTGGTCCGGATCCGCACCGGCGACAAGGACAACAGCGCGATCTGAGCTAGCTGGCCAAGGTCAGCTCCACCAACCTCCGAATGTGTTCCTCTGTGGGGGGCACTTCGGAGGTTTTCTCTTGCTCACTCCAGTCCCCTGAACGCAACCACAGAAGATATTCGTGGTTGCCCGCGGGCCCGGTGATTGGAGACGCCACCACCCCACAACCGCGCCAGCCCTCCCGCTCCGCCGCTTCGATCACCCCCGCAATGGCGTCGGCATGGGCCAGGGGGTCTCGCACCACTCCCCCTTTACCGACCCGCTCTTTCCCGACCTCAAACTGCGGTTTGACCAACAGCACCGCCTCGCGGCGCTCGCCCTTGAGCAGGCGGCCCAAGGCCGGCAGCACCAAGGCCAAGCGAATAAACGAGACGTCCGCCACGGCCAGATCAGGCCAGGGGTCATCGCCGCCATAGAGATCCTCCGGCTGCAGGTGGCGCAGGTTGGTGCGCTCCTTCAGCACCAGGCGCTCGTCGGTGCGCAGGCTCCAGGCTGTTTGGCCGTAGCCCACATCCACGCCATAGACCCGGGATGCCCCGTGCTGCAGCAGGCAATCGGTGAAGCCACCGGTGGAGATCCCACCATCGAGGCAGACGCGCTGATCCAGGCCTAAGGGGAAGGCCTCAACGGCCGCCATCAGCTTCTCGCCACCCCGGGAGACAAACCGTTGGGGCTGCTCCACCTGCAGCTCCAGCTCCGGCAGCACCTCAAGTCCAGGCTTATCCAGGATGCGATCACCGCTGCGGACCTTGCCTGCACGGATCAACTGCTGCGCCTGCTGACGGGAGCTGACCAGACCCAGCTCCACCAGCTGCAGATCCAAGCGTCGCTTTCGACCCATCGGGCAGCGGCCCAGCACCTCTGCATCGTGCCGTACGCCCGTTTAATCACAAAGCTCGAAGCGAAACCGAATAAAAACCGGTGCTGAATGGGTTTCCCTGGGAACACTCCTGAGGATGTTCCAAACCAAGGGGTACCACCGTGGCCCGCACTCCCAAACCCCACAGCGCGAAGGTGGTTGAACTGCTCCAACCCGGCAGCTTCGTGAAGCTGCGCAATCAGCCATCGGACCTGCCCCCCTTCCAAGTGCTGCGCTGCCGTGGAGGGCGCTGCTGGGTTCAACAACAGGCTTGGGGCCCACTGGTGCAGTGGGAGGTGGAGCACCACAAGCTCACCAGCGTCGCCTAGGGCCCCGAAAGGCCATTCCATACATTGGTCTTGATGTGAGCCAGGCGCGGCCTTGATCGAGCGTTACACCCTGCCCGAGATGGGCGCTATCTGGAGCGAGCAGGCCAAGTTCCAGAGCTGGCTGGACGTGGAGATTGCAGCCACCGAAGCCAACTGCGAACTGGGACGCGTCCCGGCTGAGGCCGTCGCGACGATCAAAGAGAAAGCCAGCTTCAGCGTCGAGCGGATCCTCGAGATCGAAGCCGAGGTCCGTCACGACGTCATCGCCTTTCTGACCAACGTCAACGAGCACGTGGGTGACGCCGGTCGCCACATCCACGTGGGCATGACCAGCTCCGATGTCCTCGACACCGGTGTGGCCCTGCAGATGAAGGCCTCCGTCAAGCTGCTGCGCCAGGAGCTGGACTTGCTCGCGGACGCCCTGCGGGCCCTCGCGCGCGAGCACAAGGCCACGGTGATGATCGGCCGCTCCCACGCCATCCACGGTGAACCCATCACCTTCGGCTTCAAGGTGGCTGGCTGGCTCGCCGAAGTGGTGCGCAACCAGCAGCGCCTGGAGCACCTGGAAACCGCCGTCAGCGTCGGCCAGATCTCCGGTGCCATGGGCACCTACGCCAACACCGACCCCCGGGTGGAGGAGATCGCCTGCGCCAAGCTCGGCCTGGTGCCCGACACCGCCAGCACCCAGGTGATCTCCCGCGATCGCCACGCGGAGTACATCCAGACCCTGGCCCTGGTGGGTGCCGCCCTCGAGCGCTTCTCCACCGAGATCCGCAACCTGCAGCGCACCGACGTGCTGGAGGTCGAGGAGAACTTCGCCAAGGGACAGAAGGGCAGCTCCGCCATGCCCCACAAGCGCAACCCCATCCGCAGCGAACGGATCAGTGGCCTGGCCAGGGTGCTGCGCAGCTACGTCGTGGCAGCGCTGGAGAATTGCGCCCTTTGGCACGAGCGGGACATCAGCCACAGCTCCGTGGAGCGCATGATGCTGCCCGACTGCTCGGTCACCCTCCACTTCATGCTGCGGGAGATGACCTCCGTGGTGAAGGGTCTCGGGGTCTACCCCGGCAACATGGCCCGCAACATGAACGTCTACGGCGGCGTGGTCTTCAGCCAGCGGGTGCTGCTGGCCCTGGTGGAAGCCGGCATCAGCCGTGAAGACGCCTACCGGATCGTGCAGCGCAACGCCCACACCGCCTGGAACACCGAGGGCGGCAACTTCCGGGCCAACCTGGAGGCCGATGGTGAGGTGACCTCACGCCTCACTGCCGAGCAGCTGGCGGAGTGCTTCTCTACCGATCTGCACCAGGCCAACCTGGATGTGATCTGGAAGCGCCTCGCGATCTGATTTAGGGCTTGTGATACGGCCCGCCCTGCTGAATGGTCATCGCCCGGTAGAGCTGCTCCAGCAGCAATAACCGGGCCAGTTCATGGGGGAAGGTCATCGGCGAGAGGCTCAGGCGCCAGCTCGCGCGGGCCTTCAAGGCCGGGTCAATGCCCTCGGCGCCGCCGATCACAAAGGCCAAGCGCTCTGACCCCGAGCCCTCAAGACGCTGGGCCAGAGCCACCGAGTCCAAGGTCTGGCCTTCCTCGGTGAGGATCACCAAGCGCTCGTCGGGCTTCAGGGCCGCCAGGATCGCTTCGGCCTCCTTGGCCATGCCGGCATCGCGGAGCTCCAGGACCTGCAATCCCGGCAGGCGCTTGAGGAAGGTGGAGGCTCCCTCGAGCACCCAGCTCTTGCGCAACTTGCCCACCGCCAGGATGCGGATGCGGGACGGATTCATCACGCGCTCACGCTACCCATGCCCCTTGCCCTCTTCTGGACGCCCTACGCCGACTGGCTTTACACCGTGGGCAGTACGGCCGGATTGCTGCTGATCGTCTGGCTGGTGCTTAGGCCGCGGGATTAAGCGCCGAAGGATCGGCCTGGCGGGCGGTGGCGGGATTGGAGTCCTCCCCTGAAGCCTGGCCGCCATCGATCGGCTCCCGCACGGGGAAGCGGTTGATCGCCTTGAGGGCCGCCCGGGCGTTGGTGCGCAACTGCTCGCTGATGGCTTCGCAGTAGGGGATCTGCGCCAAAAGATCGACGGTGCGGCGCATGATCCGCACCACATCGCCCTCATCCAACGAGGTGTTCGCGATCAGGTCGCTCCAGCTGACGCCCTTGGCCCAGGCATGGACCAAGCCCATCAGCTCCCCTTCAAACCAGACCGGCATCACGACCTTGCCGGCCTCCTGTTGCCGCTGCAGTTCGCGGCGAATGCCGCGCAGGTCATGCATCGCCTCATCGGCCGCTGGCGGCGGTGGATAGCCACTCCAGAGATCCGGGCGATTCACCTCCGTTGAGATCGCCTCCAGCAAGGCGGCGAGGTCGGCGGGATCCAGCTCATCGAGGTGACCGCTCATCAGCGCCAATCCCAGCCAGAGCTCGTTGTCCCCCCGCAGGGCGGCCACGGTGCGGCCCACTTCGCTCGGATCCAGGCCCTCGTCCCCCTCGAGGCAGCCGAAGAAGCGCAGGATCTCGATCAGTGCCAGGAAGGTTTCCCAGTGGCGATTGGCGCGGAAGTGCAGCACGCGCTGGCGCTCGGCAATCTCCGCCTCCAACTCCTCCATGCGGAAGCGCTGCTTGCGCAGCTTCTTGCGGTCGCCGGCGCCGTGGGCCGGATGCAATTCCAGGGCCAGCTCCAGCTCACGCACCAGATGGGCCTGGGCCTGAACCTCTCCGGCCAGGTCGTACTGGGGCGTGACCATGTCGTGGCGCCGGGCCATGTGTCCGACGGCCAGGGCCAGGCCACCGCTGGCCTGATCGCCATGGCGCAGCTCGCCGGGGCGGTGCAGCTCGGGAACGACCACATCCTTGACCTGGAGGCAGGTGAGCTCGGCATGGAGGCTGACCACCGCACTGCAGGGCACCAGCACCCAAACGTTCTCGTCGGTGAGGCAGCACAGCAGCGGGAACTGACCTGAGCCCTGGTGCTTCTCAACGATCACCGCCGGTGTGACCCGGCCCCGCAGAACCGGAGCCTTCAGGCTCACCAGCGTTCCCTCGCTGGCAAAACGCAGGGCCAAGGTGAGTTCATGGGCCAGGGTTTCCTCGGCCTGCTGCTGCAGGATTCGCAGCAGTCGGCGCTCTTCCCGCAGGCGGCCGCGCTGCTTCTCATAGTCCTCAAAGTCCTCCCAATCGACCTCCTGAACGGTGCCGCTGAGGTCCCCCAACTGCTCGCGCAGCTCACTGATGCGGGCCTCATCCTCCGTGAGATCAAGGGTCGCCAGGTAGCGACCGAAGCTGCGCTCCACCAACTCCTTGGCCTTGGAGAGCTCATAGCGCTGCAGCAGGTTCAGGACCATGCCGTAGCTCGGGGTGAACTGACTCACCAGCGGGTCAGCCGGGCTGGTGGCCAGCTGACCCGCCTCCCGGACACCCTCAAAGCGGCTCTGCACGGTGACGACGTAGCCCTGGGAATCCAGTCCACGGCGACCCGCCCGGCCGGCCATCTGCAGGAACTCGCTGCCCATCAGGGGGCGGTGGCCCCGCTCCGTGCGCTTGGAGAGGGCTGAAATCACGGTGCTGCGGGCGGGCATGTTGATGCCGGCCGCCAGGGTCTCGGTGGCAAACACCACCTTCACCAGCCCCTGCTGGAAGAGCTCCTCGATCAGTTCCTTCCAAGCCGGCAACACCCCGGCGTGGTGGGCCGCGATCCCCCGCAGCAAGGCATCGTCATGGCCGCCATCTCGTACGGCTTCGGGGGTGGCCGCCATGAAGACATCCAGGCGCGCCTGAATGCGGGCCTGCTCCTGGGGGCTGACCAGGCAGACCTTGCCCAGGTCCCGAACGGCCTTGTCGCAGCCGCGTCTGCTGAAGATGAAATAGATGGCCGGCAGCATCTCCCGCTCCGCCATCTGGGCCACGACGAAGCCCAGCGGTGGCGCCTCCGGCTGCGGCGGCCTCGGGGTTTTCGGCCCGCGGCGGTTACGCCCCCCCTTGGGGGCACGCCAGACCTTGCAGTTGGGGTGGAGGCCCGTGCCCTCGTCGTTGAGCAGGGGATGCAGGCCCTTGGCACTGCAAAAACTGAACTGCAGCGGCACCGGCCGGAAGTCGCTCATCACCAAGCGGGTCGGCCCATGGACCTGCTCAATCCAGTCGGTGAGCTGCCCGGCGTTGGCCACCGTCGCCGAGAGGGCCACCAGCTGCACCACCGGAGGGCAGTGAATGATCGACTCCTCCCAGACCGTGCCGCGCTGGGAGTCATTCATGTAGTGGCACTCATCGAGCACCACGGCCTCCACGTCGGCCAAGGGGTCATCCCCCTGCTCGGCCTCGGCGTAGAGCATGTTCCGGAAGATCTCCGTGGTCATGACCACGATCGAGGCCTCCCGGTTCACGGTGAGGTCGCCAGTCATCAGGCCGACGCGCTCGGCCCCGAACTGCTCGCGGAAATCCCTCAGTTTTTGGTTCGAGAGGGCCTTGAGCGGCGTTGTGTAGAAGACCTTCTGACCGTGGGCCAGGGCGCGATGGATCGCGTACTCACCGATCAAGGTCTTGCCCGATCCGGTGGGGGCGCTGACCACCACCGAATGGCCCTGATTCAGGGCTTCAATCGCCTCCAGCTGAAAGTCATCGAGGCTGAAGGGGAAGAGTTGCTCCAGGGGCGGCACGTCCGTGGACTGGGCCGGGGTGCCGGGGACCGAAGCGCTACTGGGCATTAGTAGATCCTATGGGCTCCAGCCAAACGGGCAAACTGAGGGCATTCAGCCGAGGGTGCAGCTGGGGCGATGGAGGCAGCCGATCCATTGGCACCCCTGGCCGCCGATCTGGCCGCCCTGGCTCCGGAACGCCGCCGCCGTCTGCGCAGCCTGCAGCCGGGGGGCCAGGCCGCCTTTGTCGCAGAGGGATCTCCCCTGCTGGATCTCGCCAGCAACGACTACCTGGGGCTGAGCCGCGATCCGGCCCTCCAGCGGGCAGCGACTGAAGCCATCCAGAGCGAAGGGGTAGGGGCTGGGGCCTCTCGGCTGATCAGCGGAACACGCCCCCTGCACGAGACCCTCGAGCGGGCCCTGGGCGCCTGGCTGGGGCGCGAGCGGGTCCTGCTCTACCCCAGCGGATTTCAGGCGAACATTGCTGCGGTTCAGGCCCTGGCGGACCGGCACACCTGGGTGCTGGCCGATCGGTTGATTCACCACTCGCTGCTGGTGGGGATCCAAGCGACGGGGGCCAAGCTGCGGCGCTTTCAGCACAACGACCTCAGTGACCTGGAGGCGCAGCTGCAACGCGCCCGCCGCGACGCCCCCCAACGCCGGCTGCTGGTGCTCAGTGAAAGCCTGTTTTCGATGGAGGGCAGCTCCCCCGATGTCGCCGCCTTAGCCGAGCTCTGCCGCGGCCATGGCGCGGCCCTGCTGCTGGATGAGGCCCACGCCCTTGGGGTGCTGGGGGAGGGGGGCCGAGGCCTGGGCTACCGCATCCAGGACATCAGCCTGATCAGCGGCACCTTCGGCAAGGCCTTTGGCAGTGGTGGAGCCTTTCTGGCGGGGAATGCCACGGTGGGGGACTGGTTGCTGCAGCACTCCGGTCCGTTCCGCTACAGCACGGCCCTGGCGCCACCGCTCGTGGCGGCGGCGGCCGCCGGTCTTACGGCGATTCAGGAGCGGGAACCCGAGCGCCTGGCCCTGTTGCAGCGGTCCCAGCGCTGGCGTGACGCCCTCGAGGCAGCGGGCTGGCCGAGGCCCTGCGGGAGCGGGCCGATCCTGCCGCTGCTGGTGGGGGACGATCACCGCGCCTTGGCACTGCAGCAGCAACTTGAGCAGGCAGGACTGCTGAGCGTGGCGATCCGCCCCCCGACCGTCCCTGTGGGAACGGCACGGCTGCGGCTCGTGCTTCGGCACGATTGCCCCGCCGGGACTTTGGACCGGTTGATTGAGGCTCTGGGGGAACCATGAGCGCGATCCAGCTCATCGGAATGCATGGCTGGGCTGGGGACCACCGCAGCTGGGCCCCCTGGGCGGCGGGCGCTGCGGCACGGGGTTGGTCCATGGACTGCGGGGAACGGGGCTATGGCCAGGAATCCCCCCTGCAACCCCGCTGGGAGAGCAGCGCCCAGCGGCGCGTTGTCCTGGCCCATTCCTTCGGCCCGCACCTGCTGAGCGAGGAGCTCTGGCAGGGAGCCACAGCGGCTGTACTGCTGGCGAGCTTCACCCGCTTTGTCCCGGAAGGCCGAGAGGGGCGGGCCATCAGTACGGCCCTGCGGGCCATGGGGCGCAGGATCAAGCTCGGAGAGGAGCAGGAGCAACTGCGGGACTTCCTGCGGCAAGCCGCTGCACCGCAATCCAGGTCGCTGCTGCCCGCTGGCCCCCTGGAACAGGGAATCAGCGATGCGGGCCGGGAACGACTGCTCGAGGACCTCGAGCACCTGGGAGCCACCAGCGGTCTCCCAGCGGGCTTCCCCAGCGGAATCCCCGTGCTGCTGGTCCAGGCTGGCCAGGACCAGATCGTGACGGCCAGTAGTCGCCTGGAACTGCAGCAAGCCCTGCCCCAGGCCACGGTCTGGACACGCGACGACCTGGGGCACTCCCTGATCGATCCGGCCTTACCGGACGCCGTGCTCGATTGGATTGCCGATGTCCAGGCCTGAACCACCGGCAGAGGGTTTCAGCGAGGCCGTCCGCGGCTGCTTCAGCGAGGGTGCCCGCCTGTACCCCAGCCGGGCGCGCCTTCAGGCCGCTGTTGCTCAACGGCTCGCCGGCCTCACTGCCCGCCAGGGGGTGCGATTCCCCCCCGGTCCCCTGGCTGATCTGGGGGCAGGCAGTGGGCTGCTGAGTCGCTCCCTGGAGGCGGCCCTCGGCCAAAGCCCCTGGCTACGGATCGACGCCTGCAGCGCCCTCCTCGAACAGGGTGCTGGAGAGAACGCTGCGCTGATCCACTGGGATCTCAATCAGGGCCTGCCGGCGAGCCTGCAGCAACCGGCGGCCCTGGCCTCGAGCTTCGCCCTGCAATGGCTGGAGCAACCCGAACAGCAGCTGGGGACCTGGTGTGAGCAACTCCAACCAGGAGGCTGGCTGATCCTGGGGGTCCCCACCTCCGGCAGCTTCCCGCTCTGGCACCAGGCCGCAGCCCAGGCAGGGGTTCCCTGCACCGCCCTGGAGCTGCCTTGCGCCCAACGGCTGATCGAGTGCGCCCAGCACCGGCTGCAGTTGCATCACGCTCAGGTGCTGCGGTTCAGCCGTCCGAACCGGGGCGGTCTCTGGTTCCTGCAGCAGATCAAGGCGATCGGCGCCCAGGCCAGCCGCAGTCCCAAGCTCAATGCGGGACAACTCCGCCGCCTGCTGCGGGCCTGGCCGGGCCCGCAGCAGGCGATCGTTTGGGAGGTGCTGGTGCTCCTAGGACAGAAGCGATGACAGACACACCGGTTGGCGCCAACCAACGCCTCGTGATCTGCGGCACCGACACCGATGTCGGCAAAACCGTGGTCAGCGCCCTAGTGGTGCAGGGCCTGAAGGCCCACTACTGGAAACCGGTGCAGTGCGGGCTGGAGAACGGCGAAGGGGATCGTGAGCGGGTGCAGCGCTGGCTCGGCCTCCCGGAGGCGCGGGCCCTGCCTGAGGCCTATCGCTTCACCGCTCCTGTCTCGCCCCATTGGGCCGCCGAACTGGAACCTGGGGATCAGCCCCCGATTGACTGCGAGCAGCTCTGCCTCCCGGACGTGGAGGGTCCCCTGGTGGTGGAGACCGCCGGTGGGCTGCTCGTGCCCCTACGCCTGGACTGGTTGCAGATTGAGCAGTTGCAACGCTGGAACCTGCCGGTGCTGCTGGTGGCCCGCTCGGGGCTGGGCACCTTGAACCACACCCTGCTCTCGATCGAGGCCCTGCACAGCCGCCATCTGCCGCTGCTGGGGATCCTGCTGAACGGGGAGCCCCATCCCAACAATGCGAGCACCCTCGAGAGCATCTCAGGGGTTCCGGTGCTGGGCTGTCTGCCGCCGCTCCCGAGCCTCGATGCCGTCAGCCTGCAACAGCAGTGGCAGGCCTTGGATCTCGTTCATAAGCTCAAGGGGGTCACGAGCCGCCCATGAAACCCTCCTCAGTCGCGGTCATCGCTGCTGTCACAGCCCTCTGCGCTGGGATCCTGGTGCTGTTCACCGACATCGAACTCTCGTTCGTGCGCTGGGTGAACTGTGGCCCGTTCTCCACCCTCAACGAAGAGCAGAGCGAGGTCTGCAAACGCCAGCTCTAGGGGCCCGCCAGGATCGCAGCCTGCACGTCCGCGCGGGTGAGGCCGTAGGGGAAGTGGCGCTCGACTGAGCCCGCACCCTGCCCCCAGCGCACCGTCAGTTCTTCTGAACCCAAGACCATCTCGGCGCTCCAGGCGACGGTGGTCAGGTCCCATTCACAGGAGTGATGGCCGCGCTGGATGCCGCCGAGCTCAGCGAGCCAACGCTCAAGAACCGGCAGCGGGTGGTTGTACAGCGGGGTCTGAGGCGACGGCAGATCCGACATCCACAAGCAGCGGGCTTGAACCATCAGTTTGCCCACCGGCCTCCAGCCAGCTGGGGGGCTTGAGGAATTCGGCGCCGCGGGACCAGGCCAGGCCGACCCCCAACACCAGGCTGAAGGCGACCGCCACGGCCAGCAGCAGCAGCGCGAACCACTCACCACCGGAGAGGGCGCGACGGACCGGAACCGGTTTCGGTGCGGTCCGTAGTGACGGTTCGGAGGTCCGCCGCGGCAGCGGAGCCCGCAGGGTCGCGTCGTAGCTGCGCCGGCGCTCGGGATCGCTGAGGGTGAGGTAGGCCTGCTGGAGACGGCGAAAGGCCTCCCGGGCCTCGGCCTCGGGCAAGTCGGTGGTGTCCGGGTGGTAGCGCTTGCTCAGGCTGCGAAAGGCCTGCCTTAACTCCTGACTGGAGGCCTCACTGGGCACCTCCAGCAGCTCGTAGTGATTGGCAGCCGCCAACGCAGGACACCGGTTGGGGAGGATCCTAGAGAGTGTGACGAGATCAGCCCAGGGGATGCCAGCGCCAGCAGACGCACTATGGGAGGCCTTGCACTGGAGACCCAGCGACGATCAGCTCCAGCGCTTCCTCCAACTCCAGGAGGAGCTGCGCCAGTGGAATAGCCGGGTCAACCTGACCCGCTTGGTGGAGGGCGATGACTTCTGGATCGCCCAGATCTTCGACAGCCTTTGGCCCCTGGTGCCGCAGTTGCAGGCGAACCCCGAAGCCGCCCTGCGCTGCATCGATGTCGGCACCGGGGGGGGCTTCCCGGGGCTGGCCGTCGCCATTGCCTTCCCCCAGGCGCAGCTGACCCTGGTGGATTCCGTGGGGCGCAAAACCCAGGCCGTCGAAGCGATGGCCCAGAGCCTGGGGTTGGGGGAGCGCGTGGAGCTGCGCTGCGAGCGTATTGAACTCACCGGGCGGCAAAAACGCTGCCGCGGCCAGTTCGACCTGGCCATGGCCCGCGCCGTGGCCGCCGCACCGGTGGTGGCGGAGTATCTCGTGCCCCTGCTCGCCCCTGGTGGCGAGGCCCTGCTCTACCGCGGGCAGTGGGGCGCGGAGGACCAAGCCCAGCTGGAGAAGGCGGCCACGCAGCTCAAGGCCCAGATCCTGTCCTGCCGTCAACAGGAGCTGCCGGGGGAGCGGGGGCAACGCACCGCGATCGTGCTGCAGCCGAAGGAACCCTGCCCGAAGACCTACCCCCGGGCCGTTGGACTTCCTAGCAAATTCCCGCTGGGGAGTTAGTCCTCCTGCATCAGGCGCTTGCTGGGGGTCCCCCCCACGCGCTCCCGCAGGCGGCGCAGGATGCCGGGGATCTGCTCAACCCAGGGACTGGCCTGAAGCACCGCCTTGAGCTCGGCCTCGCTCACGCTCTCGTCCAAGGCGTCAGCATTGGCACCAGGGAACCAATGGCTCGCCGCACCCAGCAGGCCGTAGCGGGCCTTGGCATAACTCTGGAGATCCCAGGCCTCCAGGAGGTTGTGCAGCCAGAGCAGGGTGGGCAGGTTGATCTGTCCAGGGGTGTCCTGCCATCTGGGCAGCCCCTGCTGCCAACTGCCCAGCCAGGCATCGCCGAGGGCGGAGAGCCGTGCCCCCTCGAGACGACTCACAATCGGAGGCAACAGCTCAGCGGCCTGGGGAAGCAAAGCGACGGCCTCCAGATGCAAGGCCAAGTCCTGCGGCCCTGAGGCTCCGACACTGATGGTCTGAATCCCGGGGTGGCTCAGGCAGAACAGATCGTTGAAGACGATCGGATGCAGCGGAGCGCAGAGTTCCAGCAGCCGCTCTGACGGGCTATGGAGATGCCCCCCCTTGTCGGTGGGACTGATCACAAACACCCCCATGTCCCGGGCGCGGGCCGCCGCAATGGCGGGGCCGTTGTCCTGGCGGATGTAATACCAGTGGAGGTTGACGTAGTCGAAGGCATCGCTGGCAATGGCCGCCTCGATCAGCTCCAGGGGGCCATGGGTCGAGAAGCCCACGCAGCCGATGCGGCCGTCCTGCTGCCAGCGCCGGGCCACCTCCATGCAGCCCCCTGGCTTGAGAGTGGCCTGAAGATGCTCCGGCAGGTTGATGCCGTGGATCGCCAAGCAGTCCACCCGATCGACCGCCAAGCGATCGAAGCTCAGCTGGAGCTCTGCCTCGAAGGCCTGGGCATCGTCCTGGGGAGGGACCTTGGTCTGCAGAATCCTCTGGGGATCAGGAATCTGGGGTAGCAACCAACCCAGCTGACGCTCGGAACTGCCGTAGTGCCGGGCCGTCTCGACGTGGTGAAAGCCGTGCTGCACGGCCGCTGCCAGCGTGGCCCGCAGGTTGTCCTGGCTCTCGGCCGTGATGCGATCGGCAGGCAGGTCAGACCAGCTCTGCTGAAAGCGCATCCCGCCGAGGGAGAGCAGCGGCATTGCCAGCTCGGTGCGGCCAAAGCGCCGTGTGGGCAGCATCAATGGGGCTCCCGCCTCGGGAAGGTGCGCCGGGAGCGAACCGGCGTCGGCAAACCCAGGGGCTGGAGTTCCTGGTGACGAGTTTGTTCTTGGAGCTCGGGCAGCTCCTCGTAACTCACCCAGTGAATGCAATCGACCGGGCAGGTGTCGATGGCCTCTTGAATCGTCTCGGTGCTGTCGCCGTCCTGACGGATGGCCCGCGAACGGCCCCAGTCGGCTTCCACCACAAAGGTGTTGCCAGCCACGTGGGCGCAGTAGCGGCAGCCGATACAGACGGCCTCATCGACCCAGACCGCCTTCTGGCGCAGGGCTCCTCCGAGTACGGGCTCGAGACCGCTGCGCTCGGTGGCCGGGGCCGCTGGTGCCGAGAAGGCAACGGAGGGATCAATCCCCACGCCGAGGACCTAGCCGTCCCAGCGGGTCACGACGAGCTCAATCGTGCCGTCCTGCTCTTGGCGCTCTTCCGCCACCTGGAAGCCTTCCTGGGCCGAGGCCGCCAGGATGCTGCGCAGGGCATAGCGCTGGGTGAGCTTGGAGAGGAAGCGCTCGACGGGGATCGGCTCACTCCAGAGATCGAGATCAGTCACGAGCTCGTAGCTGGCAGAGGCGGCATTCCAACGGAAGCCCAGATCACCGGCACCCTCGGTGGGGATGGACAGCTCAGCGGTCACGGTCTGGCCGCGGTATCCACGCACCTGGCACTCGCCCTCCATGGGGGAGTGACCCAGATCTTTCAGGGCATCAATCAGAGCGGAGCGATCGCGCAGTTCTGTTTTGACGGTGCTGAAGTGCGACATCAGGAGACCTGGGACGAAAGAGTCTGCTCGGGCTGAACTGTGGTGGTTTGGCCCTGGAAGGCTTCAGAGGTGGGCTGGCGTTGTTGAACAACGCCCAACTTCTCCTCGATCCGCTCGGTGAGCTGCTCGCAGCCGTGGCCTGTGATGCCCTCAACGACCTCTTCGACGCGACCGTCAGGCCGAATGCGAAAGCGGATCGTTTGCTGAGCCATCCCGAGACACGGGCGGTGTCACGCGATGCTAGCCGCGAGAGCCGGTTGCTGAGTGGAGCGGCGCCTTATGCCAGCAGTCCCTCATCCACCAGGGTCTGCAGGCGCTCCAGGACCAGGGGGTTCTCCAGTTGTTCGAGGGCCATTCGGGCCTCGTCGCGAACGGCCAAATCAGCGTCATTGAGCATGGCGTTCAAGAGCGCCTCCTCCACCTCTTTCTGGCGGGGCTCCACCAAATCGGCATACAGGCGCCCCAAGGACCAGGCGCTATTGCTCCGAACCACGGGCTCGCTATCGATTTTGAGAGCCAACAGGAGCTGGCCGGCAGCCTGATCAGCCTTCGCCAAGCCGGTGGAGCCCGCATCTGCCAAGGAGCTGGCCGCCCAAAGCCGAACGGCAGAGATATCGGTCTCCAGCGCCTTGATCAACGGATTCATGATTGGAGCATCGGGATAGCTGCTCAGGCTCCAGGCGACGGCCTTACGCACGTAGCCATTGCTGTCGTTTTGCAGCAGCTGCAGCAGAGGCGTCAGCGCTTGCACAGCAGGGTTCCGCCCGAGGGCGTAGACGACGCTCATCCGAAGAATCGGACAACTGGCATCCAGGAGCGGCAGAAGCTTCGCGGGGGCTCGAGGGTCTCGGTGCTCGCAGAAGATTCGTAGACCCTGCATCTGCTCATCGTGGCCACCCTCCAGCAGACGCAACCCCAAGTCACATTCGGCAGCGGCATCAGCTGGTGAGGCCTCTCCAGAATCAAGCTCATCGAGAGGATCGCCAAGATCCTCTTCAGCGAGTTCCCGCTCCAGCAACTCGGAGTCGAAATCCAGGTCTGACGAGCCTTTAGGAGACTCGTAAGGGGAGGCTGCCATGGACCAATCGTAGTGGCCCCTGTTCCCAGCTCAGTCGTTCAACCAACCGGCGCGGGGGCTGCCATATCGCCGGGCAGCCAGATACGTGCACTCACCGCAAACAGGGCCAAACCAAAGAGCAACACGATCGCGGCGGGAAGCAGGGTGGAGCGGAGAAATTGCACGGTTGGGCCTAAGCGATCAGGCCATCATCCCTCCGCCGGCACGCGACCGCTGCCGCGGCGCAGCAACAGGCCCCCGACCACCGCCAAGACCAGACCACCCCATCCCCAAAGCTGCAGCTTCAAAAGGAAGCCGCCGATGCCGAGCAGGGCACCAAAGAGCAGGGCGCAGCCAGCCAGCAACAAGAGCAACAGGCCTGGGAGCGTCTCGTCGGCCTGCACGGCCGTCCGCTGGCGCCAGCGGGTCCAGCCGGGACCCGGGGGGCGGACCTGACGGACAAAGCGCTCGAGCACCTCGGGCGACTCCGGCGGGGTCGCCAACATCGCCAGCAACCAGAGCCCCGCCGTCAGCAGGGTGGTCACCAAGAGGCGCACGCCGTAGTCATCGATCCGCAACAGGGGCACCACGGAGGTGGAGAAGCCAATCAGGAAGCCGCCGAGTAGGGCCGCCAGCTCAGCAGCGGCATTGACGCGCCACCAGAACCAGCGCAGGACAAGAACGACCCCGGGCCCGGTCCCCATGGCAATCACCAACCGGAAGACCGTGCCGATACTGGTGCTCATCAAGGCGGTGAGCACCCCCAAGACCACCAGCAGCACCGACGCCAGCTGACCGACCAGGAGCAACTCCTTCTCCTTGGCCTGAGGCCGAATAAAGCGCTGGTAGAGGTCATGGGTGAGGTAGCTGGCTCCCCAGTTGACCGAGGTGCTGACGGTGCTCATGAAGGCGGCCACCAGGGAAACAACGACCAGTCCCAAGGCCACAGGGGGAGCAGTTGGACCGCCAACAGTGGGTAGCTCTGCTCCCAGTCGGTCTGATCCGGCAGCAGGACCACCGCGGCCAGGGCCACCACGATCCAGGGCCAGCTGCGGAGGACGTAGTTGACGCCCAGGAAGACCCAACCGGCGGTGCGTGCTTCGCGCTCGTCGCGGGTGGCGAGCAGGCGCTGGATGAATTCGCCACCACCATCGCTGCGGCGGAAGCTCCACCACTGGAGGGCCAGGTAGGAGCTGAAGGTGGCAATGGAGATGCCTGCCCCATCCAGCCACTGCAGCCGTCCGCCCTCGACCTGCCAGGGCACCAACGACAACAGCTCTGGCCGCTCGAGACCGCGGATGCTCTCCAGCAGGGCATCCATCCCGCCCGCGGCATGGACCGCTGCCACCGAGACAGCGATCGCCCCCAGCAGTGCCAGCACCAGCTGAAGCATGTCCGTGACGACCACGGCCCAGAGGCCACCAGCCGCGGTGTAGACCAAAACCAGCAGGCCAACGATGGCCAGCAGGGTGACCCTGGCCTGGGGCGTGGGCGCCAAGCCAAGGGCCTCACTCACCTTGGCCATGGCCAAGAAGGCATAGCCCAGACCGATGCAGTTGATCGGCAGGGCAAACAGAAAGGCCTTGATGCCCCGCAACCAAGCGGCCGTGGGCCCGCCGTAACGCAACTCCGTCAGGGCCGCATCGGTCAGGACACCGCTACGTCTCCAGAGCGGAGCAAAGACCACCGCCATGGCGACATGGGCCACACCAAAGCTCCACCACTCCCAGTTGCCGGCAAGGCCGCGCACGCCCACCAGACCCGCCACATAGAGGGGCGTATCGATCGAGAAGGTGGTGGCCGCCATCGAGGCCCCGGCCAGCCAACCCTTGAGCTGACGACCCGCAACGAAGTAGTCCTCCTCGCTGCGATTGCGGCGGGCCAGCCAGAGGCCAACGACGAGGCTTGCCACCAGATAGGCGATGACAATCGCCCAATCGATGCTGGTCATGGCCGCCCTTCACTGGAGGGCAGTCTCCCTCAGTTCAGCAGCAACGGCTACGCGGGCTCCAGGCTTCCTTCGAGGCGGCGGCGCAGCTGACCACAGGCCGCATCCGCGTCCAAACCGCGGCTGGCGCGAACACTGACGGCCACATGCCGGTCCATCAGCGCTCGCCGGAAGGCTTCGACGGCCTGGGGGGTGGGGCGCTGGAACTCCTCTTCCTGGATCGGGTTGTAAGGAATCAGGTTCACGTGGCTTTGGAAGCCCCGCAGCAACTGAGCCAGCGCCGCCGCATGGCGCGGCTGATCATTCAGGCCACCCAGCAGGATGTATTCGAAACTGACTCGGCGGCCGGTGATCTCCACGTACCGGCGGCAGTCCTCGAGCAACGCCTCAATCGGGTAGGCATGGGCGGTGGGGATCAGCTCCTCGCGAAGCCGCTGATCCGGAGCGTGCAAACTCACCGCCAGGGTGAATTGGGCACGGCCCAGGCGCTCGAGGGCCAACTCCGCCAATCGCGGCAAGGTGCGCGGAACCCCGACGGTGCTGACCGTGATCTGACGCTGGGCCATGCCCAGATCCGTGCAGAGGCAATCAATGGCCGAGAGCACGGACTCCACGTTCAGGAGCGGCTCACCCATCCCCATGAAGACCACATGACTGGGGCGTTGGTCCATGACCTCACGCACACTCAGCACCTGATCCACGATTTCGTGAACCGCCAGGGAGCGTTGCAGCCCCCCCTTGCCGGTGGCGCAAAAACGGCAGGCCATCGGGCAGCCCACCTGGCTGCTGACGCAGACCGTCAGGCGACCTTCCGCCGGGATGCCGACGGTTTCAATGCTGAGCTGATCGTGGGTCCCCAACAGCAACTTGGTCGTGCCATCACTGGCGATGCTGCGGTGGAGCTCCCGCGAGCGTCCCATCCAGTCGAACGCAGCGGCAGGGGGTTGGGCTGCGAGCTCCTCGCGGAAGGCCTTGGGCAAGACCGAGACCTGATCCAGGGAGCGCGCTCCCTTGGCATAGAGCCAGTCATGGAGTTGACGGCCGCGGAAGGCGGCCTGCCCGTGCTGCTTGGCCCACTGCTCCAAAGCAGAGAGGCCCATCCCCAACAGGGGACGGGCCTCGTCGAGTGGCGGGCTGGCCTGGGGCATCAACCCCAAGCCAACAGCGCATGCCCCAGCTTGTACTCCACCGCCAGCAGGGCGATGAAGCCCAGCATTGCGACACGACCGTTCAGTCGTTCGGTATGGGTGTGGAAGCCGTAGCGCGGCAAACGGCGCTGGGGAACGAGCTTGGGCTGGATCATGACTCGTCGGCCAACAGACCCTCATTCTGGAGACCCTGAACGGCCTCCGGGTCGGCGATCAGCTCCTCCTCAAGTCCTTCTTCCACCGTGGGGCGGGTGAAGGCTGCGGTGGTGCTGGCGCTGGCCTCGATGCCGTGGCGGGTGCGGGTGGCATCCAGGTCGGCATCGGAGGGATCGTCGAGGATCGCGCCGGCATTGGCCACAGAGGGAGCTGCGGGCATATCGACGGTGTAATCCGGGCGCAGGTTCTGCAGACGGCGGTAGTTCATCGCATCCTCATCAAGGATGTCGGGATGGGGACCCGCCTCAGCGCGGAGCTCCTCTTCGAAGCCGCTGAAGCCGGTACCTGCAGGGATCAGGCGACCAATGATCACGTTCTCCTTGAGGCCGCGCAGCCAGTCGCTCTTGCCCTCGATGGCGGCTTCGGTCAGCACGCGGGTGGTCTCCTGGAAGGAGGCCGCGGAGATGAAGCTGTCGGTGTTGAGGGAGGCCTTGGTGATGCCGAGCAGCACCGGAGTGAACTCAGAGGGAGCACCACCGGTGATGGCCATGGCGCTGTTGACCTGCTCCACCTGACGCAGTTCGATCAGCTCACCAGGCAGCAGGGTGGTGTCGCCGGCGTCCTCGATCCGGACCTTGCTGGTCATCTGACGAACAATCACCTCGATGTGCTTGTCGTCGATGGTCACGCCCTGGGACTTGTAGACGTTCTGGACTTCCTGCACCAGGCGGAACTGGAGCTTGGAGATCGCCTCCATGGCCGCTTCCAGGGTCGGCTTGCGGCTGCGCAGATCTTCGAAGAAGCACTCCAGCAGCTCGTGGGGGTTGATCGGACCGTCGGTCAGCAGCTCACCGGCGGTGACTTGCTGGCTGTCGCTGACCATCACGTTCCGGCCCAGGAGGATCGGGTACTCGGTGATGGAGTCATCGCCTTCGATGACCGTCACGGTGACGGAGTCGTCGTCGTCGCCCTGCTTGATCTCAACGGTGCCGGCCTTGCGGCAGAGCACAGCCGATTCCCGCGGACGGCGGGCCTCGAGCAGTTCCTCAATACGAGGCAGACCCTGCACGATGTCACCGGTCTTCTGGCGCTCGAACACCAGCAGGGCCAGGGAGTCACCGCGCTGCACCAGTTCACCATCGCGAACGTGCAGGACGGAGTCGGGCGAGACCATGTAGGGACGGCCCAAGCGGATGGTGAGGGTGTTGCCATCCACGGACTGAACCTGACCGCAACAGGGGGCAGGAACGCCCTTGGCCAAGAGATCGCCATCGACGAAGCGCTGACCGGGCTTGACCTCGGACTTCGCAGAGCCCAGGTCAATGCTGCGGGTGTCGCTTGCGCGCTCAACGATCAGACGGCGCACAGGCTCACCGTCGATCACATCGGGGACCTGGACCACACCATCTTCCTTGCAGAGGATTTGGGTGGTTGCGACCACATCACCGGCCTTGACGCTGTCGCCGTCATTGACGGAGAGGTCGGTATGGGTGGAACCGTGGCTGGCGTCAGACAGGGTGTCGCGACGGACAAGCAGGCTCTCAAGGATCACGAGCTGGAGGCGCTCGATGGTCTTGGCGCGCTTGTCGGGAACAGCCTCGACATCCACCGTCATTTGAGGGGTGGTGTCAAAGGTTTCGAGGATCAGCTGCGTGCGCAGCAGTTCGACGCCCTCAACGCTCTTGATCAGCTCGCCGTCCTTGAAGGCCAAACGCTGGGTGGCCTTGAGGCCCAGGCTGGGACCGTTCTTCTGGGTGACGCTACCGAGATCAGGCAGGTGAGCCTCATCGGGGATGCGGTACTCCTCAACGGGACGCAGCAGCAGGGCGCCGCCCTCGGAGGTCTCGACGGCTTCAACGAAGACCATGGCGTCGGCCTTGAGACCCTTGGCGATCTCCTCGCCGGGGTTGACCATCTTGCCGTCGCTGTAGCGAGCCACGACCTTGGCGTCGGAGACGTGGTGCAGCTGGCCAGAGCGAACGATGATCTCGCGAAGAATGTCGTTCTTCTGGGTGACGGTGACGATGCCCGCGGTCTGGCTGAAGATGTCCTTCACCACCTCGGTGCCGGCTTCAATCCACTGACCGTCTTCGATCATCAACAGGGAGATGTCCTTGTTGATCTCGTGGGTCTCCTGGGGGATCCAGAGCAGGGTGCCGCCCTTGTTGACCTCGTAGCCATTCTTGGCGCTACGGGCTTTCTTGATGGCCAGGCCAGGGGCGAACTTGACGATGCCACCGGTCTGGGTGCGGAAGCGATCATCGGCGAGTTCCGCGATCACCTCACCGTTACCGATCTTGGTGCCGGGGTGGGTGTTGAGGCGATAGCGGATGTTGTCCTTGCCCTCCAGGTGCCAGAGCTCACCAGCATGGGTGGATTCACCCAGCAGCTTGCAGTCCTTCAGGGTGAGGCTGGTGGTGACGATCTGGACCTCACGGGAGTCGCCAGCGCTCTCGCGCAGGCGCACGGCACCGCCGTACTCACTGACCAGACGGCTCTCGGCCAGAACCTCTCCAGTGGTGACCTTGGTGTTGCCAGCAATCACGGGCTGGGCGTTGGGCGGCAGGTTGTAGACATCGCCGCTGTAGACCCACATCCGGCCAAGACGCTGGGCCTTGAAGGTGCTGTTGCCCTGGCGGTCGGTGACCTCACGGGGCTGGATGGCGTCCTCGTAGCGCACCTGGCCAGCCAGGTCACAGATGACGTCTTTGGTGGCCTTCTCAACGCTCTTCTTGACGGAGGAGCCAGAAGAGATCTGAGCCAGCATCATGTCGGCCGGCACCTCAGCGGCATCGGTGACGAACAGCAGGGAACCGGCGGTGATCGAGAGCTTCTGGGCCTTGCCGCTGCCGCTGGGCTTTAGGGTCAGGGGGAAATCGTTCTCGGCGATCTGAGCCTCCACACCGTGGGGGGTGCGGAAGGGGCGCACGCGAGCCTTGGCTCCAAACTCGATCGTGCCCGCGATTTGCGAGCGAACCACACCCGTTTCTGCGGTGGACACACCACCGGTGTGGAAGGTCCGCATGGTGAGCTGGGTACCGGGCTCACCGATGGACTGGGCAGCGACGATGCCGACGGCTTCGCCCAGGTCAACCAGTTGGTTGTGGGCCAGGGCCCAGCCGTAGCACTTGCGGCAAACCGAACGGGCGGCTTCGCAGGTCAGCGGTGAACGAACCACCACGGTCTGAACGCCGGCGGCTTCGATCTGGGCGGTGATGACGGCATCGATCTCACCATCGCGGTCGACGATCAGATTGCCTTCGCCGTCCAGAACGGGTTCAGCAGCAAGACGGCCGACGAGTTTGGCGGCGTAACGACCCCTGTCATCAGCGTTGATGGGAATACCGCGGGTGGTGCCGCAGTCGTCCTCGCGCACGATCACGTCCTGGGCGACGTCCACCAGACGACGGGTCAGGTAACCGGAGTCGGCGGTACGCAGTGCCGTGTCCACCAGACCCTTACGGGCGCCGTAGGAGGAGATGACGTACTCAGTAACCGTCAGGCCTTCACGGAAGTTGGTCCGGATCGGAAGGTCAATAATTTCCCCTTGGGGGTTGGCCATCAGGCCGCGCATGCCCACCAGCTGACGCACCTGGGACATGTTTCCCCGGGCCCCGGAGTTGGCCATCATCCAGACCGAGTTCAGCGGGTCGTTCTCGTTGAAGTTCTTCTTGACTTCTTCAACCAGACGCTCGTTGGTTTCAGTCCAGGTGTCGATCACCTTGGTGTGCCGCTCCACCTCGGTGATTTCACCCAGGCGATAGCGCTCCTCGGTGTCGGTGATCTGCTGCTCTGCTTCTTCCAGCAGACGGGCCTTTTCACCGGGGATCCGCAGGTCATCCACGGAGATGGAGACGGCGGCCTGGGTGGCGTAATGGAAGCCCAGATCCTTCAGCTCATCGGCCAGGGAAGCCGTCGCCGCGGTGCCGTGGTTCTTGTAAGCCCACGCCATCAAGTTGCGCAGCTGCTTCTTATCGATCGTCCGATTACGGAAGGTCGGGGCCGCCTTGCTCAAGGGTGCGTTAGCGGGAGCAGGAGCTTCGGCCTTGGCCGACTTCTTGCTGGTCTTCTTGCTGGTCTTCTTAGAGGGAGTGGCGGTCATGGCTGCGCGCGATGAAGGGGAGTTAGGGGTTGAAAACGTCCGGGATCTCAGGCGGCTGCCACCGCATCGATGATCGTGCTGTTCATCACCACGCGTCCGACGGTGGTCAACAGATAACGGCTGATCAGAGCACCGTCCTCATCGAGACGATCACGACGGAACCTCCACTGTTCAATCCGAGTCCCATCGCTGAGGGTCTCCTGCTGCACCGGCTCCTTGGCTTCACCTTCGGTATCGACTTCACCGTTGAAGCGCACCCAGACCCAGTCGTGCATGGTCAGGTGCTTGTCTTCAAAGGCATTCAGCACGTCACGCAGGCCAGCGAAGGTGCGGCTGCGGTCACCGAACTCAGGCTTGATGCCAGCCGGCTGCTCGGCGGTGAGGTAGTAGGCACCCAACACCATGTCCTGAGACGGCGTGATGATCGGATCGCCCGTTGCCGGAGAAAGGATGTTGTTGCTGGCCAGCATCAACATGCGGGCTTCGGTCTGTGCCTCGATGGCCAGGGGCACGTGGACGGCCATCTGGTCACCGTCAAAGTCAGCGTTGAAGGCCGGGCAAACCAGGGGGTGGAGCTGAATGGCGCGGCCATCAACCAGCTTCGGCTCAAAGGCCTGAATGCCGAGACGGTGCAGGGTTGGTGCTCGGTTCAGCATGATCGGGTGACCGTCGATCACCTCCTGCAGCACCTGCATCACCTCATCGTCGGCACGTTGAATCAGCTTCTTCGCAGCCTTGATGTTGTTGACGATGTTCTGACGAATCAGACGGTGAATGACGAAGGGCTGGAACAGCTCGATCGCCATCTCCTTGGGCAGACCGCACTGGTGCATCTTCAGCTTCGGACCCACCACGATCACGGAACGACCGGAGTAGTCGACGCGCTTACCGAGCAGGTTCTGACGGAAGCGGCCCTGCTTGCCCTCAATGATGTCGCTCAGTGATTTGAGCGGACGGTTGTTGGCACCCACCACGGTGCGACCGCGACGGCCGTTATCGATCAGGGCGTCAACCGCCTCCTGCAGCATCCGCTTCTCGTTGCGGACGATGATTTCAGGGGCGAGGATTTCCTGCAAACGGGCCAACCGGTTGTTCCGGTTGATCACACGGCGGTAGAGGTCGTTGAGGTCAGAGGTTGCGAAACGGCCACCATCGAGCTGCACCATAGGGCGCAGGTCGGGGGGAATCACCGGAATCACGTCCAGGACCATCCACTCAGGACGGGCGCCGGTGGCGATGAAGTTGTCGATCACGCGCAGGCGCTTGATCAACTTGGCGCGCTTCTGACCTTTCGAGCCAGCGATCTCTTCGCGGAGCTGTTCAGCAACGACCGGAAGATCCAGGTCTTCGAGCAGCTGCTTGAGAGCCTCAGCGCCGATACCAACGGTGGGCTCGTTCTCGATCTCCGAATCTTCTGCGTAGATCTCGTCTTCGATCTCCAGCCACTCGTCTTCGGTGAGCAGCTGCTTGTAGGTCAGATCCTTGTGGTCGCCCTGGTCGAGCACCACATAGCAGTTGAAATAAACAATCTGCTCAACATCCCGCAGGGGCATGTCCAGCAGGATGGCCACGTAGCTGGGGATGCCCTTCAGGTACCAAACGTGGGACACCGGAGCGGCAAGCTTGATGAAGCCCATCCGGTGACGGCGCACCCGGCTTTCCGTGACCTCCACACCGCAGCGCTCGCAGACGATGCCGCGGTGGCGCACCCGCTTGTACTTACCGCAGTGGCATTCCCAGTCTTTGGAGGGGCCAAAGATCTTCTCGCAGAAGAGCCCGTCCATTTCGGGCTTCAGGGTGCGGTAGTTGATGGTTTCGGGCTTGGTGACCTCGCCCACCACCTGACCGTTAGGCAGCGTGCGCTGCCCCCACTGCATGACCCGCTCGGGTGAGGCGAGCGTGATCTTGACGTAATCGAAGTGGTTTTCGGTGCGGAGATTGCTGTTGGTCATGACCTAAGAGCGCGCGGAGATCGGAAGGAAGAAGGGATCTGACGGTCACCCCAAAGGGTGGGCCGAGTTGATCAGCAATCAGTCGTCGTCGTAATCCGCGACGCCGAGGGATTCGTAGGTGGGTCGGTTGGGGGTGCTGCGGCGTGGATTCACGTCCTGCATGAGGTCGACTTCCTCACCCGCATCGGTGTAGACCGCGATGTCGAGACCCAGGGACTGAAGCTCGCGCATCAGCACCTTGAAGGACTCGGGGGTGCCAGGACGAGGAATCGGCTTGCCCTTGACGATGGCATTGAGCGCCTCGTTGCGGCCCTGCATGTCGTCGGACTTGACGGTGAGCAGTTCCTGCAGGGTGTAGGCGGCGCCGTAGGCCTCGAGGGCCCAGACCTCCATCTCACCCAGACGCTGGCCGCCCTGCTGGGCCTTACCACCCAGGGGCTGCTGGGTGACCAGGGAGTAGGGACCCGTGGAGCGAGCGTGAATCTTGTCGTCCACCAGGTGAACCAGCTTGAGGATGTGGGCGTAGCCCACGGTCACGGGCTGGTCAAAGGCCTCGCCGGTCCGGCCATCGATCAACTGGATCTTGCCGGGGTTATCAGGGTTGTAGACCCAGTCCTTACCGGGCTGGGACTTAGCTGCCTCGAGATAGGCCTGAACGGTGTTCTTCGAGGTCTCAGGGCCGTGCATTTCGTCGAAGGGCACCACCTTGACGCGGCAGTCCAGGTGGGATGCAGCCCAGCCCATCAAGCACTCGAAGACCTGTCCGACGTTCATCCGGCTCGGCACACCCAGGGGGTTGAGCACGATGTCGATCGGGGTGCCGTCGGGCAGATAGGGCATGTCCTCCAGGGGAAGGATGCGGCTGATGATGCCCTTGTTGCCGTGGCGGCCAGCCATCTTGTCGCCGACCTGGATCTTGCGGCGCTGGGCCACGTAGACCCGAACCACCATGTTTGCGCCGGGCGGCAGCTCATCGCCCTGCTCGCGGGTATAGATCCGGACGTCGACCACACGGCCACGCTCGGTGCTGGGAACGCGCAGGGAGTTGTCGCGGACATCGCGAGCCTTCTCACCGAAGATCGCGCGCAGCAGCTTCTCTTCCGGGGGCTGGTCCGACTCACCCTTGGGGGTCACCTTGCCGACCAGGATGTCGCCGCTTTCGACATAGGCACCAATGCGGATGATGCCCATCTCGTCCAGGTTGCCCAGGCTCTCCTCGGCAACGTTGGGGATCTCGCGGGTGATCTCCTCAGGTCCAAGCTTGGTCTGACGGGCTTCGATCTCGTACTTCTCGATGTGCACCGAGGTGTAGAGGTCGTCGCGCACCAGGCGCTCGGAAACGAGAATCGCGTCCTCGTAGTTGTAGCCCTCCCAGGGCATGTAGGCGATCAGAACGTTCTGACCCAGGGCGATTTCACCACCCTCACAGGCCGAACCGTTGGCCAGGACCTGACCGGCAATCACCTGATCGCCAAGTTTGACGATCGGACGATGGTTGAGGCAGGTGTCCTGGTTGGAGCGCTGGTACTTCTGGAGGTAGTGGGTGTGGTCGTTGCCCTCTTCATCGCGAATGACGATCGCGGTGGCATCGACAAAGCTGACCGTGCCGTTGACGGTGGTGATGGGGACCATGCCCGAGTCACGGGCGACCTGGGTCTCTAGACCGGTGCCGACCAGGGGACGCTCAGGGCGCAGCAGAGGCACAGCCTGACGTTGCATGTTCGAACCCATCAGGGCCCGGTTGGCGTCGTCGTGCTCGAGGAAGGGGATCAGCGAGGTTGCAACCGAGATCACCTGAACCGGTGAGAGCTGCACGTAGTCGACCTGCTCGGGGGGCACGGTCTCAAAGTCCTGGCGGTAGCGCACGGGAACCAGTTCGGCCTTGATCCGGCCATCGGCGTCGGTGGCGACGTCGCCAGGAGCCACACGGCACTCGTCCTCGAGATCCGCCGAGAGGTAGAGGGGGTCACCCTGCTTGAGGACGATGCCGTCCTCCACCTTCCAGAAGGGGGTCTCGATGAAGCCGTACTCGTTCACCCGGGCGTGGGTGGCCAAGGAGCCAATCAGACCGGCATTCGGACCTTCAGGGGTCTCGATCGGGCAAATCCGGCCGTAGTGGGAAGGGTGGATGTCGCGCACGGCAAAGCCAGCGCGCTCGCGGGTCAGACCGCCTGGCCCCAGGGCGCTGATGCGGCGCTTGTGGGTCAGCTCAGCCAGGGGATTCGTCTGATCCATGAACTGGCTCAGCTGGCTGGAGCCGAAGAACTCCTTGATCGCAGCCACCAGGGGCTTGGGGTTCACCAGCTGGGCCGGGGTCAGACTCTCGGTCTCACCAACGGTCATCCGCTCTTTGATGATCCGCTCGAGGCGATTCAGACCAACGCGGACCTGGTTCTGTAGCAATTCGCCCACGGAGCGAACGCGGCGGTTACCGAGGTGGTCGATGTCATCGAGGGTGGCGCCACCCACATCGAGCTCAAGGTTGATCAGGTAATCGATCGTGCTGAGGACGTCCTCAGGGGTGAGGGTGCGCGTCGCATCGGGAATGGTCAGGCGCAGCTTCTTGTTGATCTTGTAGCGACCAACCCGGCCGAGGTCGTAGCGCTTGGGATCAAAGAAGCGGCTGTGCAGCAGGGTCTGACCACCGCTCACCGAGGGGGGTTCACCCGGACGCAGCTTCTTGTAGAGCTCAAGCAGAGCCTGGTCTTCTGAAGCGATGCCTTCGTCGTTCGCCGCCTCGATGGACTTTTGGTAGTACTCGGGGTGGCGCAGCTTGTCGAGGACGTCGTTGTCGGACAGGCCGATGGCCCGCATCAACACGTGGGCGTTGATCTTGCGGGTCTTGTCGACGCGAACGTGCAGCAGGTCGTTCTTGTCGGTTTCAAACTTCAGCCAGGCGCCACGGTTGGGGATCAGGCTGGCGTTAAAGGTCTTACGGCCGTTTTTGTCCTGCTCGTCTTTAAAATAGACGCCGGGTGAACGCACGATCTGGTTCACGATCACGCGCTCGGCGCCGTTGATGATGAACGTGCCGCGCTCGGTCATCAGGGGCAGTTCCCCGATGAACACTTCCTGCTCCTTGATTTCGCCGGTCTCCTTGTTGACCAGGCGGCAGGTCACATACATCTGGGACGCGAAGGTCGCGTCACGGCGCTTGGCCTCTTCCACGTCGTGGCGAGGGCGCTTCAGGCGGTACTCGCTACCGATGAAGTGCAGCTCAAGCTTGCCGGTGTAGTCGGTGATCGGGGAGAAGCTCTCCAGCTCCTCGATCAGGCCCTTCTCCAGAAACCATTTGAAGCTCGCGCGCTGCACCTCCACCAGGTCGGGGAGGTAAGTGGCGGTCTTGGCGACCTGAATCGCGCTGCTCATGCGGTGAACCTGCAGGAACGGGTGAAACGGAACGGAGGGCCTGGACAGCAGTTTCAGAACCAGGCGGAGATCAAGACGAAGGGGGATGCCAGCGCGACATCACCACACAGACGACAGAGCCAGCCGTCCCTCTCGGGAGCGACTGGCCAGCTGGGGCGCCTATTCAGATCGCTTGAACACCGCTGGGAACGACAACTCGCACCGGAAAGACAACGCACCACTGGTCATGGGCTAACTCACCAGATCGCTGGCGAGCGCTTTCGGGCTGCAACGAGCACGGATAAATCACGACTCGCTGCCAGGCCAATGAAACATCATACATTGTGAAGAGCGGGTCCAAACAGTGCACAGGCGTTGCGGGTGCTCTGTAAGGCAACGGTCTGCAGCGGCTCCTGGCGCAGGACTGCCACTCGCTCCGCCACAGCCATCACATAGGAAGGCTCGTTGCGCTTGCCCCGTCGCGGCACGGGCGCCAAGAACGGGCAGTCGGTCTCCACGAGGTATCGATCCGCGGGAACCGTTTGGGCGCAGGCATGGGTGTCGGTGGCCTTCGGGAAGGTCACATTGCCGCTAAAGCTGATGTAGAGCCCCAACTCGAGGAACCCCTGCATTTCCTCGGGAGTGCCGCTCCAGCAGTGCATCACGCCCTTAGGGCAGGCACCCCGCTCAGCACGCTCGCGCAACTCGGCAAGCATCGGTTCGGCGGCATCGCGGCAGTGAATGATCACGGGCAGATCCAGCTCCACCGCCAGGTCCAACTGGGGCCGGAGCATCGCCAGCTGTTGCTCGAGATTGTTGTCGCGGAACAGATCCAGGCCGAGCTCGCCGATCGCCACGACCCTGGGGTCAGCTTGAGCCGCCTCGCGCAACACCTGCTGCGTGTTGGACGCCCAATGCTCCGGATCCAGAGGATGAACGCCAACGGAGTAGCGAAGCTCGGGGAAGCGATCGGCCAGCGCTCGAATCGCCGGAATCTCAGAAGGCTCCACACATGCGTGAAGGAGGCGCCCCACACCGGCATCACGCCAGCGTTGAGCAACCTCCTCCAAGTCTTCGTCGAAATTTCGAAAGACGATGTGGCAGTGGCTGTCAATCAAAGGAGCCGGAAGGCTCTCGAGAGCGACGGCAGCTGCCATGGATCCAAGGTTCACCTGGATCCAACCTAAAAAATCAGGCCTTCGCTGCGGGCTCGATGGCGCTCTTGACAGCAGCGCTCAGGCGAGATTTCTGGTGGGCACCGTTGTTGCGGTGCAGCACGCCGACCTTGACGGCCTTGTCGATCTTGCTGAAGGCAGCGCTCAGGCTCGACTGGACAGCCTGCTTGGCTGCATCGCCGGGCTCCTGGCTGTAGGCGGTGCAAGCGGCGAAGCAACGCTTCATCAGGGTGCGGACCGCAGACTTGTAGGTGCGGTTGTGCAGACGATTGCGCTCGGCAACCTCAATGCGTTTCTTCGACGACTTGTTATTGGCCACAGACGGAAAAGGCGCTGATTCGGCAGTCGACAAGCTTACCCCCTGGCTTGCGACCCTCCCCAAAGGCTGAGCAACTAGCTTGAACAATCACCGCCGCACCACGGTTTCGTGACCGCCAGCTCCCCTCCAAGCCGTGCCGAGTCGATCGCACCGCTGCAGATCGAGCTGCTGCGCGATGCCGAGCAGGCCGGTCTTCGGCTCGAGGCCATCGCCGAGCGCACCGGTAGCGGCCAAAGCCGAGAGGTCGCCCAACGGGTTGAGGGAATCCTCGAGCAGGTGCAACAGCAGGGCGATGCCGCCCTCTTTGAACTGACCGAGCGTTTTGATGGGGTCCGCCCGGATCCTTTGCGCGTTCCCAAGGAGGAGATCGAAGCGGCCTGGGCCGCCACCTCCCCTGAGCTGCAGGAGGCCCTGGCCCTGGCCCACCGCCGGATCCTGGACTTCCACCAGCGCCAACTGCCCAACGACCTGGCCATCACCGGAGAGCACGGAGAGCGACTGGGCCGCCGCTGGCGCCCGGTGGAGCGGGCCGGTCTCTATGTCCCAGGGGGCCGCGCCAGCTACCCCAGCACCGTTTTGATGAATGCAGTGCCCGCCAAGGTTGCGGGGGTCAAGCGGGTGGTCATGGTGACCCCTCCCGGACCCGACGGCCGCATCAACAGCACCGTGCTGGCGGCAGCCCACCTAGCGGGAATCGATGAGATCTATCGGGTCGGAGGTGCCCAAGCCGTGGGAGCTCTGGCCTACGGCACGGAATCCATCCCCCGGGTGGATGTCATCAGCGGTCCAGGCAACCTCTATGTAACCCTGGCCAAAAAAGCGGTCTACGGCCGGGTCGCCATTGACTCACTAGCTGGCCCGAGTGAAGTGCTGGTGATCGCCGATGCCAGCGCCAACCCTGACCACGTCGCGGCCGATCTCCTGGCGCAGGCGGAGCACGACCCCCTCGCTGCAGCAATCCTTCTGACCACCAGCGAGGAACTGGCACGGGCCATCCCCGCCGCGATTGAGCAGCAACTGGAGGGACACCCCCGTGCCGCCATCACCCGTCAGGCCCTCAACGACTGGGGCTTGATCGTGGTCTGCTCAGACCTGGATGAGGCGGCACAGCTCAGTGATCGCTTTGCCCCCGAACACCTGGAACTGCAGGTGGAGCAGCCTGAGCCCCTGGCCGAACAGATCCAACAGGCCGGGGCGATCTTCATGGGGGCCTGGACCCCGGAGGCTGTTGGCGATTACCTGGCCGGCCCAAACCACACCCTGCCGACCTCGGGTACGGCCCGATTCGCCGGAGCGCTGTGCGTGGAGACCTTCATGCGCCACACCAGCTTGATTCAATTCAACCGGCAAGCACTGGAAGCCACCGGCGCTGCCGTTGGCACCCTGGCTGACAGCGAGGGACTTCACAGCCACGCAGAGTCCGTTCGCCGGCGCCTGGCCTAAGCACTCAGCGCTTGACCAGATCCCGGACGCCGGCAACACCGTCGTTGATCTCGCCCACCAGCACCTGGTCGGTGATGTTCACGAACAGACCGTTCTCGAGGACGCCGGGGAGATTGTTGATCTCCTTCTCCAGGCTGACGGGATCGCCGATGCCACCGCTGAACTTGACGTCCAGCACGAGGTTGCCCTGGTCCGTCACGACGGGACCAGCCTTTTTGACTGCCATACGGAGCTGGGCGTCACCCCCCATCTCCTTGAGCTGGCCCTGGACCTGACGCCAAGCACCGGGCATCACCTCCACGGGCAGCAGAAAGCCCAGGTTGAGGGTGTCCACGAGCTTGGTGGAATCCACCACCACCACGAAGCGCTTGGCACGAACCGCCACCAGCTTCTCCTGGACATGGCAGGCGCCACCGCCCTTGATCAACTGGAACGAAGGATCCACCTCATCGGCGCCATCGATGGCCAGATCGATCCGATCCACGGCATTCAGGCTCTGCAGCGGGATACCCAGCTCGGCAGCAAGCACCTCACCTTGGAAGGAGGTGGTCACCCCAACGATGTCCCGCAGCTCTCCGCTTTTGAGCTTGGCGCCGAGGGCCTGAATCATCAGGGCAGCGGTTGAACCGGAGCCCAAGCCCACCACCATTCCGCTCTGGATCTGCTCGGTGGCTGCAGCCGCCACCGCCTGTTTCATCTGGTCCTGCAGATCCGCCATCACGCCGTTTTCACTGGCCAGTGACCGTAGCTCAGGCCTCAGGAATGCGGCAGCGCCTCAGGCCGGATCGAGAGATCGATCTGTTCCTCGCCCCGCAACACGCGGATCGCCAGAACATCACCAACCTGGGAGGCCTCCACCAAACGCAGCAGCTCCCCGGGATCGCTGACCTCTTGATCCGCCGCCTGGACCACCAGATCTCCCCGGCGCAAGCCAGCCCGTTCGGCAGGGCTATCCGGGATCACCCGTTGCACCAGTGCCCCGTCCCGCTCGGGCAGTTGGAGCAGGGCATTGGGGTCAGCGTTGTTGTCGCGAGCCAGCCTCGGATTGAGGGGAACTAGCTGTAGGCCCAGGTAGGGGTGCACCACGGAGTCCCCTTGGCTCAGTTGGGCCGCAACACCCTTGGCCAGGTTGATCGGGATCGCGAAACCCAATCCGGCTCCCGGACCCGAACGCACCAGGGTGTTGATCCCAATCACCTCGCCGCTGGCATTAATCAGTGGGCCTCCGGAATTGCCCGGATTGATCGCCGCATCGGTCTGAATCAATTCCAGACGCTTGTCCGAGAAGCCCAGGCTGGTGATGTTGCGGTGCAGGCTGCTGACGATGCCCAGGGTGACGGTGCGCTCCAAGCCATAGGGGGTCCCTAAGGCGATGGCCCAATCCCCCACCTCCAGGGCACTGGAGTCCCCCAGTGGCGCGGACTTCAACCCCTGGGTTTTGGCAATGCGCACCACCGCCAGATCGGTCACGGGATCGATTCCGAGCACCGAGCCCTCCAGCTCTTGACCACTGGCCAGCGTCACCTCAACCCGGTCAGCGCCATCCACGACGTGAGCGTTCGTGAGAACCATGCCTTGACCATCAATCACGATTCCGGATCCCTGCCCGCGCTCACGGCTATTGGGGATCTGATCGCCAAACATCTCCCGCAGGAGCGGGTCACTAAAGGAAGGGTCCAGACCAATCCGTGGGACGGTCCTCTCGGTGTCGATCCGCACGACCGCCGGCCCAACCCGTTTCACCGCCGCAGAGACAAAACTGTGGTTGGTGTTGCTTCCAAAGTCCGCCCAGGCTGGAGCCGCCGGGAACCAAGCGGCCAGCAACAACACCAGGGCCAGCAGAACGCGCACCAAGATCCGCAAAAACCGAAGGCTAGGCAGATTCCACGGGAGACCAACGCAGAAGGGTCGAGGCCACCTCGCCCGAGGGCTGCAAGGTCAGCCAACGCCCCCCCGGCCAGTCAGGCCGCCCCAAGGGACAGGGTTGAACAGCCGCAAAGGACGCCAACGACGAGGGACAGGCCCAAAGGGGTATGGGAGACCCAGCGCCGCTGCGGGGCAGTTCGCCCTGCCAATGCTGGTGGACATGGCCGAAGAGAACGGCTTTGAGGGCTGGGGCCCGCTGGAGGCAGCGAAGAAACGGGCCTGGATCCTGCAGAGCGATCGGATCCAAGCCTGAATCACCAATGGGCACCGGGGGATGGTGCAAAGCCAGCACCACGGGCTGATCGGCCAGCTCCAGCTGGCGCTCGAGCCAGGCCAGCTGCCTGGGGTCAAGGAAGCCAGCAACGGCGCCACTGCGGTGACTCGAGAGCAACAGCAGCGTCCAGTCGCCGAGGTCCAGGGCCGCCGGGGCAATCACAGCGCGACGTCCCAAGGCCGATCGCATCAGGGCCGGATGGTCGTGGTTGCCCGGGGTCAAGGCCAGGGGGACCTCCCTCAGGGGTTCAACGTCCTCCAGGACCTCCTTCAGGCGGCGATACCCACCCCAGCTTTCGTCCTGGCAGAGGTCCCCTGTGATCAGCAGCAGATCCGGGGGCTGATCGATCTGGGAGAGGGCCTGCCGCAGGCCGTGGCGCAAGGACGCCATGGAGGGACGACCTCGGCAGTGCCCCCGAGGGTCTGCCAGGAGGTGCGGATCACTCAACTGAAGGAGGCCAGGCACACCAACCGAGCAGATCAATGGCCCTAAGTTGCCCGTTCTTGACCGAGCTGGCATGGCCGCTATCCCCCCGGGCACCCGTCAACGCTGTGCTCTCTGCCAAGTGGAGATTCAGGGCTTAGTCGGCGGCCTGGATCAGGTGCACTTCAGCCAAGGCAAGCCCTCCACCCGCTCCAAGCTCTACGCCCGGGTTTGCCAGTTCCTGCGCACAGACGAACAAAAGTCGCAGTGCCTCAACCAGGACCCCAGCTTGCGGGGCGAGGCCCAACCTGGGGATGCCTACATGGAGCCACCTGCTGTCGATCTCGGCAGCATGGGGGCCTGACGCTCCAAGGCCGATCACGTACTGTTGTGTTGTGCCCGGCGGGCACCTCTGACTGAACAGCGCTGACTCCTCGGGAGCAGCTGGACAGCCAGACAGCAGATCACTGCAGGTGCCGGACGGGTCGCCCGTTCCCCTGTTCACGATCCAGGCTTTGCCGCATCCCCTGCACCCTGACCTCCAAACCCTGGCTAGCCAGGCGGCGGAGGGCGCTGGATTCCAGGTCTGCGGCCTTGAACTGCTCACCCATCGAATTCCGATGACGTTGCTGGTCCAGCTGCGTCTGGCCGATGGCGGAGACGTGAGCCTGGACAACTGCGCCAGCTTCAGCGGAGTGCTGGGCGACGCCATCGAGAACAGCGGGCTGCTGCAGGACCCCTATGTCCTGGAAGTCAGCAGTCCGGGCGTCAGCGAGCAGCTGAGCGACGACCGAGACTTCCGCAGCTTCCGCGGATTCCCGGTTTCGATCCGCTACCGCGACACCAAATCCGGGGGCGACAACGAGCGTGAGGGCCTCTTGCTCGAACGCGATGAGGAGAACGTTCTCCTCAACGTCCGGGGACGCACGGTTCGAATCCCGCGCCCCGATGTGATCAGCGTGAAGCTGGTGACTCCCAAAGAGGCCTAACCCCTCCGTTCCCCTCTCCAATCCCGCACCCAACCACCTGCCATGGCACTGGTCCTGCTCCCCGGTCTCTCCAATCTGATCGAGGACATCAGCGAAGAGAAAAAACTGCCCCCTGCGGTGGTGGAAGCGGCCCTGCGTGAAGCCCTGCTCAAGGGCTATGAGCGCTACCGCCGCACCCTTTATCTGGGGATTAGCGAGGACCCCTTCGAGGAGGACTACTTCTCCAACTTCGATGTCGCCCTGGATCTCGACGAAGAGGGCTACCGGGTACTGGCCTCCAAAATCATCGTTGAAGAGGTCGAGAGCGAAGACCACCAAATCTCACTGGCCGAAGTGATGCAGGTGGCGGAAGACGCCCAGGCCGGTGACACCGTGGTGCTGGACGTCACCCCCGAGAAGGAAGACTTCGGCCGCATGGCCGCCGCCACCACCAAACAGGTGCTGGCCCAGAAGCTGCGCGACCAGCAGCGCCGCATGATCCAGGAGGAGTTCGCCGACCTGGAAGATCCCGTCCTGACCGCTCGCGTGATTCGCTTCGAGCGACAGAGCGTGATCATGGCCGTCAGCAGCGGACTGGGTCGCCCCGAAGTGGAGGCCGAACTCCCCCGCCGCGACCAGCTGCCCAATGACAACTACCGGGCCAACGCCACCTTCAAGGTCTTCCTGAAGGAAGTCAGTGAGATTCCTCGCCGCGGACCTCAACTGTTTGTCAGCCGCGCCAACGCCGGTCTGGTCGTCTATCTCTTCGAGAACGAAGTGCCCGAGATCCAGGAGGGGTCGGTCCGCATCGTTGCCGTCGCCCGTGAGGCCAACCCCCCTCCCGCTCGGTCGGTCCCCGCACCAAGGTGGCCGTGGACAGCGTGGAGCGCGAAGTGGACCCTGTCGGCGCCTGCATTGGCGCCCGCGGCTCTCGCATCCAGCAGGTCGTGAACGAACTGCGTGGCGAAAAAATCGATGTCATCCGCTGGTCCCATGACCCTGGCCAGTACATCGCCAACTCCCTGAGCCCCGCCCGCGTGGAAGCGGTTCGACTGGTGGATCCCGAAGGGCAGCATGCCCACGTCCTGGTGCCCCCCGATCAGCTCAGCCTGGCCATCGGCCGTGAGGGTCAAAACGTCCGTCTCGCCGCTCGCCTGACCGGCTGGAAGATCGACATCAAGAACAGCACCGAGTACGACCAGGCCTCTGAGGACGAGAAGGTCGCGGAACTGATCTCCATGCGCCAGGAAGAGGAAGCGCTTCAGGCGGAAGCTGAAGCCCGGATGGAGGCAGAACACGCCCTGCGTGCCGAGGAAGACGCCCGTCTGCGGGAGCTCTATCCCCTGCCCGAGGACGAAGAGGAGTACGGCGAGCAGGCCCAGTACGACGAAGCGGCCTACGAGCAAGAGCCTGTGGCTGAGGCTGAGGCTGAGTCCACCGAAGCCGTGGCAACGGAAGACGCAGTCGAAGAGGCTGTCGAAGAGACGACCGACGAGGAAGGAGCCCGGTGAAGCAACAGCCCGTCCTCAGGCGTTGTGTGACCTGCCGTGCACTGCTGGATCGCCAGCACCTGCTACGGGTCATCCGCCTTGCCGAGGGCGGCATGGCTCTGGACCAAGGGATGGGCCGATCGGCCTATCTCTGTCCGACCGAGAGCTGTTTTGAGGAAGCCAAGCGCCGCAAACGTCTGCAGAAGGCACTCCGGTGCCAAGTGTCAGATTCCATCTACGCGGCCTTGGCGCAGCGCCTGAATGCCACCTCTTATCAGGCGCTGAGGCAAGATAAATAGTGGCCTCACTGTGGGTGATGGCCCGGTGGCACGTGTTGCCCCCGACCACTTGGAGCACTTGATGACCAGCAGCGGCAAAGTCAGGATTTACGAGCTGTCCAAGGACTTGGGCCTTGAGAACAAGGACGTGCTCGATGCCGCCGAGAAACTGTCGATCGCAGCGAAGAGCCATAGCAGCTCCATCAGCGATGACGAGGCAGCAAAAATCCGCAGCCTGATCAAAGGTGGCGGGAATGGCAGCAAGGCCGCTCCGACGGTGGACGAGCCCAAGAAAGCCATCCTCTCGGTCAAGAAGGCCGCTCCTGCTGCAGCGGCAGCGCCTGCGAAACCCGCAGCGGCTAAACCCGTAGCAGCCAGCCCTGCTCCGGCGAAACCTGCTGCTGCGGCCCCTGCTCCTCGGCCCCAGCCCCAGGCCAAGCCCGCCGCTCCGTCCGCTCCAGCTCGCCCGGCCGCACCAACCGCTCCCCCAGCCCGCCCTGGGGCAGCGGCCAAGCCCGCAGCCAAACCTGCGGCCA
>NZ_ADXM01000035.1:0-72649 GCF_000179255.1 Synechococcus sp. CB0205 | reverse complement strand
GGCTGCTGCAACGGGTGCGGGGGCAGGAGCCGCTGCAGGAGTAGGTGCCGGAGCAGCGGCCGGGGCGGGAGCGGCAGCGGCGGCTGGTGCGCTGGGAGCCTTGGCCTGGGCCTCGGCGATCTCAGCCTCGGTCTCCACCACGAGGCCAATGGTTTCACCAACGGGGGCCGTGCTGCCGGCGGGCATCAACACCGCTGCGAGGTAGCCCTCGTTGAAGGACTCCACGTCCATGTCGGCCTTGTCCGACTCGACGACCAGGACGGACTCACCGCGGCCGACCTTGTCACCTGGCTTCTTCAGCCATTCCACGATCTTGCCCTCCGTCATGGTGGAGGAGAGGGCGGGCATAAAGATTTCGTGGGTGGCCAACGGAGGTCTGCCGCTCAATTGAGGCGGATTTTACGCGGCTCAGCGGCAGGGACCTCCGGAGTGGCGACTCAGAGGGCTCCCTCGATCGACTCGATCACCCCATCGCGCACAACCACAGCCACCTGGAGCTTCTCCACGAGGTTGTCGCCCACCTTGACGTCGGTGAAGCTGTCGAGCTGGCCCTGCTCAACGATCTGCTCCATCTCCAGGTCGCGGACCTGGCGCTGCTGCTCGAGCAGCTGACGCTTCTGCTCCTCAAGCTCGGCACGCTTGGCCGCCACCTGCTCCTGCACGGAACCCACCTGCTCCTGGACGCGGGGATCCAGGGGGTTGGCGCTCTGGCTGCGGATCGCCTCCACCAGCTGCTGGCCTTCCTGCTCGAGCTGCCCCAGCTGGGCGTCGCTATTGGCGATGGCCGCGCTGATCTCGCGCTCGGCGTCCTCCTTCCAACGGGGGGTCACCACCGCGCGAACGGTGATGGAGCGCTTCACGGAGAGAGAACCGTCGGCCATGGAAGGGGGTTTCGCGGCGCTCAGCCTGTCAGGGGCAAGCGAGGCCGACAACGCCCGGCTCGGGCGGGTTCCCGGCCCTAGCGCCCGTAGATCGCCTCAATCGCTTGGGCATCGCGATCGACGATGCGATCGCGCTTTTGCTTGAGGGTTTGGGTGAGCAAGCCGTTGTCGATGCTGAAGGCCTCCACCAGGGCCACCCCCGCCAGCCGTTCATCCGGGCGGGCGCCCACCCGGGACTGCAGGCGGCGATTCAGGCGGCTGGTCAGGGCCTTGAGCAGCGCCGGATCGGCGGCCGACATCCCCTGCTCGGCCGCGAAGGCCTCCAGGTTCTCCAGCTTCGGCACCACCAAGGCGCCCAGGGCCTTGCGGTCCTGCCCCACCAGCATCACCTGCTCCACCAGGGAGCAGGCCACCAGGCACTCCTCCAGGGGGCCCGGCTCGATGTTCTCGCCGCTGCTCAGGACGATCGTGTCCTTGGCGCGGCCGGTCAAAACCAAGGTCCCATCCGCCAGGAGATGGCCCAGGTCACCGGTGTCAAACCAGCCCTCGGCATCGAGCACCTTGGCGGTGGCCTCTGGCTTGCCCAGGTAGCCGCCCATCACCTGGGCGCCCTTGGCCAAGACCTTGCCCCGCTCGCCGATGGCCAAAACCGCCCCGCTCTCGGGATCGGTGATCTTGATGGAGGTGCCCGCAAGCGGTTGGCCGGAACTGCCACGGCGGTTGTTCCAGCGGCGACGGCAGGTCAAGACCGGGCTGGTTTCGGTCAGGCCGTAGCCCACCAGCAGCTCAATACCGATGGCCTCAAAGAAACCATCGACGTGGATCGCCAAGGCACCGCCACCGCTGATGGCCGTGCGCAGGCGCCCTCCGATCAGCTGAGCGCGGACCTTTGGCCAGAACAACTGCTCGGCCACCCCATGCAGGGGCCAACTCAGCAGCGCCCCGGCGGCGGCGGCCAGACGGCGGCGCTTGCGCTCAGGGATCAAGGTGCGATCCGCGGCCACCCGCCTCGAGAGGCAGTGGAATCGGCTGACCTTCAGGGCCGAGCGCAGCAGCTTGGCGCGGCTCGCCGGCATGGCGCTGAGGGCATCCTCAAAGCCACTGAGCAGGGCTTCCCAGAGCCGAGGAACACTGATCAGGTAGTGGGGGCGAACCCGCTGCAAATCCGGACGCAGATGCTTGAGCGTCGTGTAGGTCTGCTGGCAGCCGCAGGAGAGCAGGAAGTACTCCGCGCTGCGCTCATAAGCGTGCCAGATCGGCAGAACGCTCAGGACCCGATCGCCCGGGCGCGGCGCCACCGCCACACCGAGGCTGCGCAGCTGCTGCAGCAAGTTGGCGTGGCTCAGGGGAACGCCCTTCGGCCGGCCCGTGGTGCCCGAGGTGTAGAGCACGGTGGCCAGGCGCTCCTCTCCTCCTTCAGGCCAGGCAGGAGTGGGGCTGCTCGCCCCCTTGGCCATCAGCTCATCCCAGGTGAAGCAAGGGACCACCGGCACCACCGAACCGCGGTCCCCCTGCAGCAGCACCACAAAGCGCAGCTGCCCGAGGAGCTCACTGCTGAGCTTCAAACGCTGCAGCAGCTCTGCGGACTCCAGCACCAGCGCCACCGCGCCGCAGTCGCCCGCGATGTAGCGCAGCTCATCCACGGGGGCCGCGCTGCCGCGAACCGCATCCGCAGCCCCCAGACGCATCAGACCCTGGTCCGCCACCAGCCAGCGGGGGCAGTTTTCCGAGAACAACCCCACCACCTCCCCCGGCCGGACCCCGAGGGCCGCAAACCCTGCCGCAGCCTGCTCGATCTGTTGATGCAGGGTGCGGAAGCTCAGCTGCTCCGGTGGCTTGGCATGGGGAGCCTCCAGGGCAGGCGCATCGCCGTGGCGTTCAGCCAGCTGCCCCCAGAGCTGCTCAAGGCCGCGGAGTGCACTCCAGTCGTGCCTCTCGGCCAAGGCGCGCTGATCTTGGCGGCTGCCAGTCCAGCTGATCTCGGCGAGCGGCATGGGGGATATCAGTCGGTTGGCCCCGGTCTTACCACCCCTGGAGCTGCTCCTGCAGGGTTGGGGCTCGCAACTGCAAACCAAAGCGACGCGCGAAGGTCGCCAGCAGCCGCGGCCGCAGCGCCGCCGCCGAGAGCTCCGGCCGCCAATCCACCAGCCGCCCGACCTCACGGTTCGCAATCCCACAGGGCACGACTTCGGCAAAACCGGCGAGGTCCGCCTCCACGTTCAAGGCTAAGCCGTGCTGGCTGATCCAGCGGCGGGCACCGACCCCAATGGCGGCCAGCTTGCGGCCCTCCAGCCAAACCCCCGTGAGCCCCTCCAGGCGGCCGGCCTCCAAGCCCAGCTCCGCCAACAGATCGATCACCACCCCTTCCAACTCCCGCAGATAGAGGTGCAGATCAGCGCCATGGCGCTGCAGGTTGAGCACGGGATACAGCACCAACTGCCCTGGGCAGTGGTGGGTCACCTCACCGCCACGGTCGATCCGAAACAGCGGCGCGGGGGGATCGGCTGGATCAAAGCCCAGAAACCCGGGGTCAGCCCCGCGACCGAGGGTGTAACAGGGCTCATGCTCCAGCAGCAGCACTGCCTCCGGCCCATCGGGGTCCTCCAGCAGACGGCGTTGCAACTGCTGCTGCCAATCCCAGGCCAGCGCGAAGGGAACGCAGCCGGTGGGCTCGAAACAGATTGCGTCGCGGGTGGGCGAGGCCGTGGTTGAACTCACTGACCGTTCCTAGCGTTTAAGCGGGTCCACCGCCGAGGAGGCAAGGGATGAAGCTCGTGATTCATGGCCGCAATCTGGAGGTCACTCCAGCCATCCGCGAGTACACCGAAGAGAAGCTCAAGCGCGCGACCAGTCATTTCGACGGGATGGTGAAAGAGGCGGACGTGCATCTCTCGGTGGCCCGCAATCCCCGGGTTCCGCAACAGACCGCCGAGGTGACGGTCTTCGCCAACGGCACCGTCATCCGCGCCCAGGAACGCAGCGAAAACCTCTACGCCAGCATCGATCTGGTGGCCGGGAAATTGACGCGGCAGCTGCGCCGCTACAAGGACCGCCACGGCGACCACCACCACAGCCATGGCCACCACGCCAGCGAGACCCCCAGCGTGGTGGAGATGGCCGGCGATGACAGCGTCAGCGGATCTCTGCTGGACGGCAAGGAAGCCGGTCTGCCCAGCCGCGGGGTGCGCCGCAAGTACTTCTCGATGCCGGCGATGAGCCTCGAGGAGGCCCTGCATCAACTGGAGTTGATCGACCACGACTTCTATCTCTTCCGCGACGCCGGCAGCGATGAGCTGCAGGTGGTCTACCGCCGCAACCATGGAGGATTTGGCGTCATCCAGGCCAAGGACTGAACGCAACTGTGCGCGACCTGCCCGATCTCGCTCCCCTGATCGATCACGCCCTGTTGGATCCCCACCAGGGCCAGGAGGCCATCCTCCGCTGCTGCGATGAGGCCAAACACTTCGGCTTTGCCGGGGTCTGCCTGGCCTCCCGCTGGCTGGATCTCGCCCGGGAGCGGCTCGGTCCAAGCGGCGGGCGGGGCCCGAAGTTGATCAGTGTGATCGGCTTCCCCTTCGGCGCGATTCCCGCCGAGATCAAGCGCCAAGAGGCCGAATGGGCCGCGGCCGCCGGTGCCGATGAACTCGATGTGGTGCCGGACTTCGGGTCCCTGGCCGACGGCAACAGCAGTCAGTTCTGCGAGGACCTTGCCCCGATCGCCGAATTGGGGCTGCCCTTCAAGGTGATCCTGGAGGTGGGACGGCTGTCGCCAGAGGTTCTGGAGTGGGCCGTCGAGGCCAGCATCGATGTCGGTGCCAGCATGCTCAAGACCGGCAGCGGCTTTGGCCCGGCGGCCAGCCTTGAGCAGGTCAAACAGTTGCGGCAACTGGCCCGTGGCCGGGCCGCGATCAAAGCCTCCGGTGGCATCAGCGGACTCGAGCAGGCCTACGGCCTCGTCGAAGCCGGGGCCAGCCGGCTGGGGACCAGCCGAGGGGTGGCCCTGATGGAGGCCCTGCGGGCCAAGTCAGCGTGAGCCCAGAGCAGCGGCTTGAGGGGCTGGTGCTGCGCAGCAGTCCCCTGGGGGAAAGCGACCGTCTGATCACGCTCCTTAGCAATGAGGAGGGCCTGATCCGACTGGCGGCCCCCGGCGCCCGCAAGCCCAAGAGTTCCCTGCCGCCGCTGTGCCCCTGGCGGTCCTCAGCCTGCAGGTGGGGGGCCGCAGCGGCCTGAAGCGCGTGCGCCAACTGCGGGTGCTGCGCAACTTCTCCCACCTGGCGGAGCGGCTCGAGACCCTGGCCGCCGCCCAGGGATTGGCCGAGGTAGCTCTGCTGCTGGTGCCCAGTGGCGATGCGATCGAGGGTCTACTAGAGGACCTGCTGGTGCAGCTCGCCCGCCTGGAGTTGGTGGTCAAGGAGAAGCAAGACAGCCTGGAAGCCCTGGCCATCAGTGTTCAGGGCCTCACCCACCTGTTGGCCCTGGGGGGCTACGCCCTGCCCCTGGCGGAGTGCTGCCGCAGCGGGGAGCCCCTGGATCCGCCCCTGGGGAATTGGGACTGGCGCTGCAGCCTGCTGCCCAGTGAGGGCTTCGTGATCGGCGCCGTGCCCGGCGCCCAGATGGTGCTGAACGCCTCCGAGCTGGCCCTGTTGCAGCGGCTGCTGCGGCCGGCGTTGCCGCGCAAGCGCGATGGAACGCTGATGGGACCGGAGTCGGTCTGGCTCCGGTTGCTGCAACTGCTGGAGCTCTGGTGCCGAGAACACCTCAACCGCAGCGCCCGGTCCTGGCGAATGCTGAGGCAGTGCTTCGACGATGGGGCATCATCGGTAGCCGGGAGGTCCTGAAGAACGTGAGCGAAGACCCGCGGTCTCCAGGTGACAACACAGGGCTCCAGGGGGTTTTGGCCCTGCCCGAATTCCGCAAGCTCTGGCTTGGGCAGATCTTCAGCCAGCTGGCGGACAAGTTCTACATCGTGTTGATGGTGTTCCTCATCGCCCAGTACTGGGCGGGAGCGACACCACCCGAGGGCGGTGCGCTGGTGGAGGCCGCCGGGGCGTTCAACCTCAGCATCGAGGGCCGGGCCCAGTGGATCACCCTGCTGGCCACTGGGATCTATGTGGCCAATACCATCCCAGCGATGGTCCTGGGTTTGGTGGCTGGGGTCTGGGCCGATCGCTGGCGCAAGCGCGAAGTGATGGTGGCCAGCAATGGCATCCGTGCCGGCCTGGCCCTGCTCACTCCCCTCTGCCTGCTGGATGGCCCCCATTGGCTGGGGCTGAGCTGGGGCTACTGGGCCCTGCTGGTCATCACCTTTTTGGAGTCGGTGCTGACCCAGTTTTTTGCACCGGCGGAGCAAGCCGCGATCCCGATGCTGGTGCCCACGCGCCAGCTACTGGCGGCCAACTCGCTGTATCAGGCCACGAGCATGGCCGCCACCATCGTGGGCTTTGCCCTGGGTGATCCGATCCTGCGGGGTCTGAAATATGGCCTGTGGGCCCTGGGCATCGCCAACGGCGAATTCGCCCTATTGCCCCTTTGCTACGGCCTGGCTGCCCTGTCGATCGCTTGGATTCGCGTCGAGGAAACCCCCCAGCGCAGCCATGACGAGAACATCTGGCGCGAGATCTCCGAAGGCCTGGAGGTGCTTAAGCAGCGTCCAACCGTCCGCAGCGCGATGCTCCAGCTGGTGCTGCTCTACAGCCTTCTGGCGGCGCTTTATGTCTTAGCGATCAGCCTGGCCTCCGCCATCCGTCAGCTGGGACCCACCCAATTCGGAACCCTGCTGGCCATGAGTGGCATCGGCCTCGCCCTGGGGGCCGTCGCTGTCGCCCAGATCGGCCATCGCTTCAACCGCCGCCGTCTGGCCTCCGCGGGCCTGGGAACGATCGCCTGGAGCCTGGTGCTGCTCGGCCAACTGCGCGGCAGCCTCGGCTTCACCCTCGCCCTCTGCACGGTGCTCGGTGTGGGGGCCGCCCTGCTGGCCATCCCCGCCCAAACCACCATCCAAGAGGACACCCCGGAATCGATGCGGGGCAAGGTCTTTGGCCTGCAGAACAACCTGATCAACATCGCCTTGAGCCTGCCGCTGGTGCTCGCCGGCGCAATCGTCAGCCGCTACGGGCTACTCCCGGTCCTCTGGGTCTTGGCGGGGCTGGCGGTGGCCGCTGCGCTGCTCGAGCAGCCGTGGAAACGCTGCTAGTTTCGGCACTTGGTCGAGTAGCCGCTGCGTGGCCCACATCGCCTGGTTGGGCAAGAAGTCACCCTTCTGCGGCAACGTCACCTACGGCCTGACCACCACCGAGGCCCTACGGGATCGGGGCCACGAGATCAGCTTTATCCACTTCGACAGTCCAGGAACGGCGAGCCCGGACGTGGCCCTGCCCTATCTGGTCAAGTCGCAGGTTTACACGATTCCCTCGCCAGGAGCCCAGCGGGAACTGCGGGAGTCGCTGGAGCGGCTGAAACCGGATCTGGTGCACGCCAGCTTGACCCTCTCCCCCCTGGATTTCCGACTGCCGGATCTCTGCCAGCAGCTGGGCCTGCCGCTGGTCGCGACCTTCCACCCCCCTTTGACGCAAGCCTGCGCAACCTGAGCGCCGGCACCCAGCAGCTGACCTATCAGCTCTACGCCCCATCCCTGGCCAAGTACGACCGGGTGGTGGTCTTCTCGGAACTGCAGGCGGATGTGTTGATGCGACTCGGGGTCCCCAGGGATCGCCTGGCGGTGATCCCCAACGGGGTCGACCCCCAGCGCTGGAGTCCCAGCAACCCAACCGCACCCTCAGAACGGCTGCAGGAGCTGCGCCAACGCTTCAGTGGCCAGCGGGTCTTTCTCTACATGGGGCGAATCGCCACGGAGAAGAACGTCGAAGCACTGCTGCGGGCCTGGAAGTTGGTCCAGCCCAGCGGCTGCAAGCTCGTGGTGGTGGGCGATGGTCCGATGCGCCAATCGCTGATGCAGAACTACGGCGAGGACGCCGGCATCCTCTGGTGGGGCCATGAACCGGAGCAGGCCGTGCGGCTGGCGCTCCTGCAGCTGGCGGAGGTCTTTCTCCTTCCCTCCCTGGTGGAGGGGCTCTCCCTGGCACTCCTGGAGGCCATGGCCAGTGGCACCGCCTGTGTCGCCACCGATGCCGGGGCCGATGGGGAGGTGCTCGAGGGCGGGGCCGGCATCGTCATCAGCACCCAAGGGGTCACCACCCAACTGCGCACCCTGCTGCCGGTGCTGCGGGACCAGCCCGTCCTTAGTGCAGAACTGGGCCGGCGTGCCCGCCAGCGGGCGCTGGAGCGCTACACCCTCACCCGCAACATCGACCAGCTGGAGCGGCTCTACGGCGAGCTCAGCCCGGCGGCGCAGGCAGTGGCCTAGGCCAGCTCGGCGCAGCAGGCGGCAAAAGCCAAGGTGGGGTCCTCAGCCTTGGTGATCGGGCGGCCGATCACCAGCTGGGAGGCTCCAGCGGCGATGGCCTCAGCGGGACCCAGCACCCGGGCCTGATCGCCCGCGGCGCTGCCCTTCGGGCGAATCCCCGGGGTCACCAGCGCGAAGGGTTCTGGGTGCTGGGCCCGCAGGCTGGCGGCCTCCAGCGGAGAACAGACGCAACCGCCAATTCCCGCCCCTGCGGCCAGAGCCGCCAAGGCCGGAACCCGTTCAGCGATCTCCTGACGGATGGCCAATTCCCGGTGCAGCCGCTGCTCCTCCCAACTGGTCAGCACCGTCACCGCCAGCAGGGTCGGAGCGGCCAGTCCAGCGACTTGGGCGCCCTCAGCAGCGGCGGCCTGGGCCGCCTGCAGGGCTTCACTACCGGCGCAAGCATGGACCGTGATCAGCTCCGCACCCAGGCCAGCCGCCCGCCGGCAGGCACCGGCCATGGTGGCGGGGATGTCGTGGAACTTCAGGTCGAGGAAGACCCGCAGGCCCTGCTCCCGCAACTGGGCTACCACCTCAGGGCCCGCCTGAACAAAGAGCTCCAGGCCGACCTTGACCCAGCGCAGGCCCTCGACCCCGCGGCTGAAGGCCAGGGCCTGATCCGGGGCCATGCCATCGAGGGCAACGATGATCCGGTCAGCGGCAGGCCTGGTCACGGGGAGGCAGCTCTCGATGGAGATCTCAGGCTACGAATTGTCCTGGCGCGTTCTCCAGGAGCGCCCCAGCATGGGATCAGCACCTTGCCTCGCCCATGGGTCCGCGGATCCTGCATCCCGAGCAACTCCAGGGGTTTCGGCTGGGCAGCGATGACCACTGCCGGCTCGCCCTGCTCAGCAAGCCGGAAGCCGGCGGCTGCACGCAGTTCCTTGAGGTGCATGACCCCTGCGATCGGGTCCCCGCCCACAGCCATCACCAGGCCGCCGAGCTGTTCTTCGTTCTGCGGGGGAACGTGGTGTTCCACGTCGGTGAGTCCAGCATTACCGCCAGTGGTGGGGACTTTGTCAGCGTCCCCGGCGATGCGATCCACGACCTGGAGAACCCAGGCCCAGGCAGGGTGTACCTGATCACAGTGCTCAGCCGCGATGGTGGCTTCGCCGACCTGCTGGAGCACGGGATCCCGACGCCGTTGGATGCGGAAGACCTGGCGGTCCTGCGCAGCCTCTAGGTCACAAATGCCAGGCCAGCGGCAAGGTCAAGATCCAGCCAGCCTTCTTTGACATCCAATCGGGCCGGGTCAGCGCGGTTTAACCCGCCACCAGGCGCCGGAAGGTCTTCTTGCCCAGCTGCAACACCTTGCCGGCCAACTGATCGGGCCCTGCAAATTCCTGGTTGGGATCTGCCAGCTTTTCGCCATCGAGCTTGACCCCACCGCCTTGGATTTGGCGGCGCGCCTCGCTGCTGCTGGCGCAGATGCCGACGGCGCTGAGCAAATAGAAGGCCTTCGCCGGGAAGTTCACCTCCGCCAGGGATGCCTCGGGAACCTCGGCGTCGGCCGCCCCGCTGCCCTTGGCACCGCCCACGAGCTTGCCGGCATCGGCCTGAGCCTGATCAGCCGCCGCCTGGCCATGGCGCTGACGCGTCACCTCCAGGGCCATCGCCTTTTGACGCTCGCGAGGGTTGTCCGGCAGGGCAGCCAGATCGAGATTGGTCAGCAGGGTGAGGTACTCCTCGACCGCCGCATCGGGCACCTTCTCGAGCTTGGAGTACATCGAGAGCGGGTCTTCGGCCAAGCCGACGGTGTTCCCCAGGCTCTTGCTCATCTTCTGAACGCCGTCGAGGCCCGCCAGGATCGGCAGGAGCATCCCGAACTGCGTGCGCTGGCCGAAGTGGCGCTGCAGGTCGCGGCCCATGGCCACGTTGAACTTCTGGTCCGTCCCCCCCAGTTCCAGGTCGGCCTGCACGGCCACCGAGTCATAGCCCTGCAGCAGCGGATAGAGAAATTCGTGCAGGGAGATCGGAGTACCGGAGCCGTAGCGGTTGGCGAAGTCCTCCTTGGCCAGCATCTGGCCGACGGTGGAGATCCCCAGCAGCTCGATCACCTTGGGTAGATCGAGGGAGGCCAGCCATTCGCTGTTGCGGCGCACCTCCAGGCGGCCCGGGGTCTCGAAATCCAGCAGGGCACGCGCGGGGTCCTGGCCCTGGCCGAGCTGCTGGAGATAGGTGCGGGCGTTGGACTCGACCTCCTCAGCCGTGAGCTGAACGCGGGTGGCACTTTTGCCCGTGGGGTCACCGATGCGGGCGGTGAAGTCACCGATGATCAGCACGGCCGTGTGGCCCGCATCCTGGAAGGCCCGCAATTTGCGGAACAGGATCGAGTGGCCCAGGTGAATGTCACTGCCGGTCGGATCGATGCCGAGCTTGATCCGCAGGGGCCGGCTGGCCTTCTCGGCCTCAGCGAGGCGGGCGGCCAGCTGTTGGTCGGCATCACTGGCTTCCGTACCGGTGGGGAAGAGGTCAGCGACACCGCGCTCCAACCACTGCGGCAGTCCCCACTCGCCCTTGGCCATGTCCGCCCTGCTGTCTGGGGTCGGATCGTACGCAGACGGGGATCAGCTTTCGGCGTCCAGCTCCCCCTTCATTCGATCCAGGGTGCGCTGCATCTGTTCAAACATCTGATCGGGGGTCATCCCGAACTGGCTGAGCTGGGTGCGTAGCTGCTCAACCGTGAGCTTGGCCTGGAAGTCATCGGAGAGCTCAAAGCGCTTCATGAACACGCGGTAGCGGTCCATCAGCTCCTCCATCCGCTCGATGAAGAGCTTTTTGCCTTCACGATCGAACTTGCCGTACTCGCCGCCCAGCTGCATCAGTTGCTGGTAGTCGCCAAAAAGGCGCTTGGCTTCTTCTTGAACGATCTCGGATTCAAAGAAGGCCATCAGGCTGAGCCGGGCGGGCCCAACGATTGTGTCGAGCCTGAGCGGCCCTGACGAGTGCGGATAGGCGTAACGGGCTGCCAAGTTCGCCGCCCGTGCGCACAGTGAACAATGCAGCCTGCGTCGCAATGGACTACACCCCCTCCCTGGCGGCCGTGCGGGGCAACGTGGCCGCAGGCAACGCCCTGCTCAGTCAATCCCGCGTGGTGGTCTGCAGCGGCTCCCGGCTCGCCCTGACCCTGTTCATTGCCGCCCTGCAGCCGGGACCCGAGATCGTCGGGGCAGTGACCACCCAGGACGAGGGATTGCAGAGGTTGGAGCAGGGGCAGGCGGATGTGCTGATCTGCACTGACCGGCTCGAGCAGGGCAACGGCGGCAGCCTGGTGGCCCAAGCCAAAGCCCTACCCCAGCCGCCCGCCACCTTGATGGTGGTCACCCAGCCCCGGCGCTTGATGGCCATTCACCAAGCACTGCAGGCCAACTGCGATGGGCTCTGCCTGGAGAGCAACCTGGGTTTCGGCAGCTTTCTGGCCGCGATTCGCGCGATGCAGAGCGGCGGGCTCTACCTCGACCGGAACCTGAGCAAGAGCTACTTCGAAGCCTTTGCCGAGGGCCAGGGCACCCCCTTGGCGCAGCTGACCCCCAGGGAGGTGGACATCCTTCAACTGATGGCCGGCGGGACCGAGAACCAGGGCATCGGTCAACGCCTGCACCTGTCGGTTGAGACGGTGAAAGACCACGTCCGGCACATCTTCCACAAGCTGAATGCCAAGAGCCGCATTCAGGCCGCGGTCCAAGGCATTCGCCTGGGCTTGGTCGAGTGGCCAGACCCTCGTTAAGGTCGGGCGGTTCCGCCGCACCCGACACCGCCATGGGCCGAGGCCACTGGTTGGATCCTCTGGCCCGGAGACTGCTAGAGGCGGCGGGAGAATTGCCGCGGCGTGCACAACAACCTGCCGCGCCAGAACCCCAGCCCCTGGAGGAGTGCGTCGAGCAAGACCTCCTCGCCCTCAAGCTCGAGCACAACCCCAACCTGCGGCTGGCCAACGCCCAGGAGGTCCGGCACGCGGCGGCCCTGGGTTGGCGCCTCGATGTCAATCGCGCCAGCGCCAACGACTGGTTGCGGCTGCCGCAGATCACACGCGATCAAGTCGACCTGCTCCTGCGGCTCCAGCAGGGTGGGGTGCAACTCAGCGGTCCAGACGACCTCCAGCGCCTGTTGGACCTCCCCGCTGCACTGGTGGCCAGCTGGGAACCCCTGCTGCAATTCCGCTGGTACGGCGATGGCGCCCCAACGGCCGTGACGCCCTTGCTGATCGACCTCAACCGCGCCCCGGCCCAGGCGCTCGAGATCCAACTGCCCCAACTGAGCCCGGAGCGGCGCCAACGGCTGCTGCGCGAGCGGCAACGGGCCCCCTTCCAGGACCTTGCGGAGCTACAGGAGCGACTGCAACTGCCCGCGTCGGTGGTGGAGGAGCTGATCGGGAAGGTGCGCTTTGGCCAAGGTTCCGCCGGTCCAGAACTGCCGCGCTCGGCCTAGGCGAATGGGACGGCAAGGCGAACTGTTTGGCGCGACACCCGTCGGTGGCGGGATCAGCGGCGAGGCCCTACCCCTGCAGGAGCATCAGCTGATCGCCTGGCAGCAGCGTCTACTGGACTACCAGAGCCCACGCTTTGAGGCGGTGGCCAGCGACAGCCAGCTGCCCCCAGGTCAGATGGATCTGTTCGGAGGCGGCAGCCTCGGTGCGGCGGCTGTGCAACGCCTCGATCCGCTGCAGCTGGCCCCACAACATCTGCAGTTCTGGCGATGGCCCGAACGCCAACCCGATGGTGCGGCCCTGTATTTCGTCGTGGACCGGCCGCCCCACCTGGAGGGGGCACTCCTCCTTTATGTGGGGGAGACCAAACAGGCCGATCGGCGCTGGAAAGGCGAACACGACTGCAAGGGCTACCTAGCGGCCTATGGCGAGGCGCTGCAGCAGGCCAACCTCCAGAGCCAGCTGAGCATCCGCTTCTGGCACGACGCCCCCAGCGAACGGCGGGCACGGCAAGCCCTGGAGCAAGCCTTGATTCGCCACTGGCTGCCTCCGTTTAACAAGGAAACCCGCGGCCGCTGGGCCACCCCCTTCACGGCCGAGCCGGGCTGATCGCCCTACCATCGCGCCCATTGAGCTCGAGATGGCCATGGAGATCCGCTGCAGCAGTGCCACCGCCCGCGATTGGACGGGGGAGGCCCTGGTGGTGGGTCTCTTCAGCGATGCCCCCGGAGAGGGCAGCCGTGAACTGCTGAAGAGCCGTTTTGGCGAAGCCCTGCTGGCGCGCATGGAGCGGCGCCGCTTCAAAGCCAAGCCGGGCGAGAGCCTGGTGGTGGAGCTGCTGGATCAACAGCCCAGCACCCTGGTGCTGGTGGGCCTTGGGGCCGCCGCGGACTTCAACCTCGAGCAGCTGCGCCACGCCGCGGCCATGGGCGCCAAAGCAGCAAATGGCAGTGGCGCCAGCAGCCTGGGGCTCGCCCTGCCGCTCGAGGGCCTGGCCCCGATCGCTGCCGCCTCAGCCATGGCTGAGGCCGTGCGGCTGAGCCTCTTTAAGGACCAGCGCTTCAAAGGCGAAGACGAACCCGCTAAGCAACCCGCCCAGGTGGAGCTGCTGGGCCTACCCGCAGCTGAGCTGAGCGCCTGCCAAGGCGCCGCCTCGAGCAGCCAAGCGCTCTGCAGCGGCGTCGAACTGGCCCGCGAACTGGTGGCAGCACCTCCGAATGTGGTTACCCCAGCCGCCCTCGCGCAGACCGCCACGGACATGGCCCGCGACTTCGGCCTGCAGCTCAAGGTGCTGGAGCGCAGCGAGTGTGAAGCCCTGGGCATGGGCTCCTACTTGGCCGTGGCCCAGGGCTCGGACCTGCCGCCGAAGTTCATCCACCTGACCTATGTCCCCGATGGGGAGATCAAGCGGCGATTGGTGCTCGTCGGCAAGGGCCTGACCTTCGATTCCGGCGGTTACAACCTCAAAACCGCCGGCTCCCAGATCGACATGATGAAGTTCGACATGGGGGGCAGCGCTGCGGTGCTGGGGGCCATGCGAGCCATCGCGGAACTCAAACCGGCCGGCATCGAGGTCCACATGCTGGTGGCCGCCTGCGAAAACATGATCAGCGGCGGAGCGATCCACCCCGGAGCGATCGTCACCGCCTCCAACGGCAAAACGATCGAGATCAACAACACCGATGCCGAAGGTCGCCTGACCCTGGCCGACGCCCTGGTCTACGCCTGCAAGCTGGAGCCTGACGCGGTGGTGGACCTGGCCACCCTGACGGGCGCCTGCGTGATCGCCTTGGGCGACGAGATCGCCGGCCTCTGGTCCCCCAGCGACACCCTGGCCCAGGCCCTGATGCAGGCCGGCGAAGACGGCGGCGAGAACCTCTGGCGCATGCCCCTGCGGGCCTCCTACCGCGCTGGCCTCAAGAGCGGCCTGGCCGACATGAAGAACACCGGCCCGCGCCCCGGTGGCTCGATCACGGCGGCCCTCTTCCTGCAGGACTTCGTCAACAAGGACATCCCCTGGGCCCACATGGATATCGCCGGCACGGTTTGGAGCGACAAGGGACGGGGCTTGGATCCCGCCGGTGCCACTGGATTTGGCGTTCGCACCCTGGTGAATTGGGTCCTGGCCGGGGGAGCCGCCTAGGCTCAGGCAGACCTGCAGCGTGGCGGTGCCCAAACTTCGGTGGTACGTCAAAGCCCAGCTGGGCGTCCTGCTCTTGCCGGCGGGACTCTGTCTCTTTGGCGAGGCCGTCCAGCGGCGGACACTCCAAGCCCTGGGACAGCCCCACGGCCCCTGGTTCTGGTACGGAACCCTCAGCCTGGTGGCCATCGTGGCCGCCGTCGGACTGATGGTGGAAAGCGGACTGCTGCGGGGCTACCCAGGACAGAACCAACCGCGCCGCTAGGCAGCGGCGGCGGCTGAAGCGCTGGACGCCCCAAGAAGGGAAGCCGGCTCTTCCAGGGCGTGGATTTGCCAGCGAGCCCGATCACCAAAGAGCTTCAACAGGCGATCGAGATCGTCCGAAGCCTGCTTCGGAGTGGCGTAGGGGCCGATATGACGTGTCACGAGACCATCGCGAATCGTCAGCAGATACATACAAAACCTGCAGTCGAGACAAGGCAAGAGTAATTCGGGCGGGCGGGAGGAAAAAGGCGTAAAAACCGCATCAGCACTCGAAAAAACCGAATTTTGCGAAATCGGCTCTTTAGCTTTTCCTCAGCTTTCCGGTCAGCGTCCAGTCACCCAGTGAGCATCGCTGCGGGCCTTTGATCCCCAGACCTGATCCAAGCGGCGATCCCGGCCGCAGGCCCAGCGGTAGTAGTTGTATTTGATCGCGTTATTGACTGCGTAGTTCTGGTGATACCCCTCGGCGGGCCAGAACCGCTTGAGGGGCTTGATCTGCACCTTGATCGCCGAGGCGGGCTTGCCCAGCTCCTTGGCTGCAGCCTGAAGGCTGGCCTTGGCTTGACTGAGCTGCTGCTCACCCTCAGTGAAGATCACCGGTTTGTAGGACCCGCCGCGGTCACAGAACTGCCCACCCCCATCGAGGGGGTCGATATTGCGCCAGTAGGCCCACAGCAGGGTGGGATAGCTGATGGTCTGGGGATCAAAGCGGACGCGCACCACCTCTTGGTGCCCGGTGCCGCCAGAGCTGACCTGCCCGTAGCTCGGGTTGTCCAGATGGCCACCGCTGTAGCCGCTCTCGGCATCGATCACCCCCGGCAGGTCCTCCAGGTCGTGCTCCAGGCACCAGAAACAGCCACCAGCGAGGACCGCCTCTTCCGTGGCGGCCAGCGCGGAGGCACAGGGACCTAGCAGCAGCAGGCCGATGGCCAAGCAGGCGGACAAGAGGCGCCGGATCATGCCGCATTTCCCCCTGGCAGGGCATCCAGGATCGCCGCGGCCGCCCGGCGGGTGACGCCCGGTTCCCCAAGGAGCTCACGCAAGCGACGATAGCCCTGCGCAACCCGCTCCCGGGCGGACGGATCCTCCAGCAGCGGCAGGGCTGCTTCCACCACAGACTCGGCGGTGAGCTCGTCCTGCAGGAGCTCCGGGACCAGGCGCTCACCCACCACCAGATTGACCGGTGAGATGTGATCGACCTTGAAGCGCAGGATCTGCTTGGCCACCCAAGCCGTTGGTCGGCTGACCCGGTAGGCCACCACCTGGGGCACCCCCCGAAGGGCCAACTCCAAGTTGACGGTGCCGGATTTATTGATGGCGAGATCCGCTGCCGCACAGAGGACCGGACGAAGGGCATCGGCTTCCGCCGCCGGAATCACGCGGGCCTGCACTCCAGCCTGGGTCAAGACCTCCTTCAGGACCGGCTCAAAACTGGCCTGACCCGCCGGCACCACCACCTGCAGTCCCGGGCAGCGCCGCTGCAACTCGGCGGCCGCCTGGGCTAAGTCCGGCAGCAGATAGCGCAACTCCTGCTGGCGCGAGGCAGGGAGCAGCAGCAACAGGCGTTGATCCGGCTTCAAGCCCAACTGAGTGCGGGCCGCCTCACGACTGGGCAGCTGGGTCAAGGTGTCGATCAGGGGGTGCCCCACCCAAGTGACATCGGCCCCGCGGGAGCCGTAGAAGCGGGCCTCCTCTGGAAAGATCGCCAGGATCCGATCGGTGAAGCCGATCAGCCGGGTCGTCCCCCCCTCGCCAACGCGAAAGGCCCACTCCTGGGGAGCGATGTAATAGAGGATCGGGATCTTCGGCAGCAGCCGCTTGACCTTGAGGCCCAAGTTGACATTGGCCCCCATGTAATCGATCAGCACCAAGCCGTCGGGGGGGGACTGACGCAACCAGGCATTGACACGGCGCTGCACCTGGAGGGTGGGCCAGACCAAGGGGAGAGCCTCCCAGAGGCCAATGGCGCCCATCGCCATCGTGTTCGCAAGGAGCGTTGCACCGGCCTGGGCCATGCGCTCACCGCCGAGGGCGAAGAGCTCCAGCTCAAGACCACGGGCCTGGGCCTCCTCCCGCAGAGCCTTGACCAACAGGCCGCCCTGCAGATCACCGGATACTTCGCCGGTGCTAATCAGCAGTCGCCTCATGAACGCCCGGCGGGCAGGGGACCTCGGCGACCGGGGCCAATCGAGGCCTCCAGGAAGCTCACCAGGGTTTCGGCGGGGGGAAACAGGCTCTGCTCACGCACGCCCTTGATCGCCTCAGCCAGCACCACATCACCGCGGTAGAGCTGGGCCCAAACCTGCTGCAGCTGCTTGGTTTGTGCGCCGCCATCCAGCTCGCTCAGACCACTGCGCTTCAAGCCAATCCGGTTCAAGCCCCGCAGGCGACCGGGGTGGCCCTCAACGATCGCGAAGGGCGGAACATCACGGTCGATCCGACTCATTCCACCCACCATCGCCATCGTGCCGATGTGGACGAACTGATGGATGCCCAGCACGCCTCCAATCACGGCGCGGTCACCGATCACCACATGGCCGGCCACGGCGACGCCGTTGGCGATCACGATGCGATTCCCCAGGTCGCAGTTGTGACCCAGGTGGCTGTAGGCCATCAGCAAATTGCCATCACCGATTCGGGTCTGCTCTCCCTCATGGGTGGCACGGTTGATGGTCACGCATTCGCGGATGGCGTTGTCATCGCCAATGACGACCTCGGTGGGTGCACCGTTGTATTTGAGGTCCTGGGGCTCGGCGCCAATCGAGGCCCCCGGGAAGATGCGGTTGCCCTTGCCGATGCTGACGCGGCCGTCGAGCACCACATGGGGGCCAATGCGCGTTCCTGAGCCGATCGACACCTCGGGACCGACCACGGCATAGGGGCCGATCTCAACGCCCGCATCGATCTGGGCCTTGGGATCCACCACGGCGGTGGGATGGATTCGGGTGCTGTCCCCGTTCATAACAGCCTGAGTCATGGGGGGAATTCAGTCGACCAGGGAGAACATCAATTCGCCGGAGCAGACCAGCTGTCCGTCCACCGTGGCCTCCGCCTTGACCTTCCCGAACCGTTGTCGCTTGAGCGACAGCAGTTCGCAAGTCATCACCAACTGATCACCCGGCACCACCGGACGGCGGAAGCGCACGCCATCAATCCCTGCGAAGACAAACAAACCCTTCGGGAGATCCGGCATCTGGGTGACGATCAAGCCCCCCACCTGGGCCATGGCCTCGACGATCAACACGCCTGGCATCAGCGGGCGACCGGGGAAATGGCCCTGGAACTGGGGCTCGTTGAAGGTGACGTTCTTGATCGCCACCGCCCGCTTGCCCGGCTCATGCTCGATCACCCGGTCCACGAGGGCGAAGGGATAGCGGTGGGGCAGCAGCCCCTGGATCTGCTCGCTGGTCAGAACTGGGGCGGAAGGGATGGCGGATGAAGACAAGGAACTCAGCGAGAAGAAACCAGAGCGGCGGCCAAGGCGGTGTGCAGTCCGTGGGAGCCACGGAAGGCAAACACTTGGGCCAAAGGCAGTCCCGCTAAGGCGAGATCGCCCAATAGGTCAAGCAGCTTATGGCGCACGGGCTCGTCGGCAAAGCGCAGCGGGGGATTCAGCCAACCCTCCCCATCGCACACCAGGGCGTTATCCAATGCACCGCCCTGAATCAAGCCCGCAGCCCGCAGCTGATCCACCTGCTCTTTGAAGCCGAAGGTGCGGGCCGGGGCGATCTCCTCGACGAAGGCCTGGGGGGTGAGTTCGAGGTTGAACAGCTGGCGGCCAATGGCGGGATGGGGGAACTCGATGGCTGCCCCCAAGCGCAGGCGATCACTCGGGAGCGCCGTGGCAAAACTTTGGCCCTGCTGCAGGGTGATCGGTGCGGCCAGAGGCGCAGCCTCAGGACGGGGACCGAGGCAGCGCAGGCCGGCCTCGGCCAAGGCCTCAACCCAGGGCTGGGCCGAACCATCCAGCAGGGGAATCTCCTCGCCATCCACCAGGATCAGCGCTGAGGTCACCCCGACACCGGCCAGGGCAGCCAGCAGATGCTCCACGGTGGCGAGACGCTGCTCACCCAGCTGCAGGGCGGTGCAGAGCTGGGTTTCGCAGACCTGGGAGGGCTGCAGGCGGACGTGGGAACGCTCAGGGGCGTTGAGCCAACCCACGTAAAAACCCGGCTGCTCCGCAGGCTCCAGCCGAACCCTGGCTTGAGCACCGCTGTGGAGGCCCACACCGGAGCGCTCGACGGGCTGAGCCAGGGTCCACGCCTGGCTGTAATCGCTGGGCCAAAGGGTCACAGGAGCCGCCTCAGAACTTCCAACCCACACCGAGGTTGAAGCGGTATTCGTCAGTGAAGTCCTGGCTGGCAACCTCCAAACGGAGTGGACCGACGGGCGTGGTCACGATTACGCCAAGACCAGGAGAAACACCTTGTCCAGGCTTCTCCAACAGAGATCCTGGGTTGCCCGGAACATCAGCCTGACTGCCAAAGGTGGTGCCAGCGTCGATGAAAACCTCCCCGCTAATGATGCTGAAGATGGGGAATCGATATTCAATCGTGGCTTCACCAAAGCTCTTACCGACGCCGAGATCACAGTCGTAGTAACCGCGTACGGAGTTTGAGCCACCCAAGCAGAAGGCCTCATAGACGGGCATGTTGCCCAGGTTTGTTCCTACAGAAACCTGAAAAGCGAGGGCCTGTTTGCAATCTTCCTTCTGCCCGGGCTTGGGGCGGCAGCCTTTATAGAACTTCAACCAGTTCACCGGGATGTAGTGGGTTCCAGTGGCCCTGAGGCGGTTGAACGTGGGTGAATCCTGCCCAACGGAGAAAAACTGCTCAGAACCAACGCTCAAGAAATTGCCACTGGTTGGATTTCGAGGATCATTCAGCGTGTTCATCGAGGCGGCAACCCTCAGACCAACCAATTGGTTCGTCGTTGCGCCGTTTTCGCAGTTGTACGCAACGCAAATCACATTGTTGACGGTGGTTGTTCCGTTAGCAGTGAAGTTGTTGGAGGCAACGGCATAGGGCATGGCATCCCCTGCAAAGTTGATTGGCTTCACCTGCTGGGCATTCAGGCCAACGACCACACTCCACGGTGCTTTTTTGAACGGATCACCGCCGTTCAATGGTCGAGCCAAAGACGCCGTGCCGCCGATCCGCTGAATCGCGACGGCATTGCCATCCAACTGGAACCAGTTGTTGTTGTCGCCGAGCTGAGGATTTGCAGCCTTAGCTGCTGTCACCGAGGCATAGGGACCGGTCAAGACGGTGGAGTTGCTCTGATAAGCGATCGCAGTACTGGGGGCACTGAAAAAGCCTTGAGAAACATCCGAGACGGTGTAGAAGTTGCCGTTTTGCTGGCTTTGGAATACCTGGGGAACTTCCCGGCTCAGGAAAAGCTTGGTGCGGAAGGCGGTGCGGTACTTGTCACCCTTGATCCAGGGGTCAGTGAAGGACAGGTCTGCTAATCCGCCGAACTGGCCATAGGTGACGTTCAGGGCCAGATCCCAGGCGCGCCCGAAGAGGTTGCTGTCCTGAAGCTGAATCTGACCAAAAATGCCCTGGCTCTGGCTGTAACCAAGACCACCTGAGAGGGAGCCGGTGGACTGCTCCACCACACCCAGGACGATGGTGACGGCACCGGGCTCAGCCGCGACCGGGCGCAGGGTCACCTTCACATCACCGAAGAGACCGGTGCCATAGAGACGCTTGATGTCGTCTTCCAGCTGGCGGCGGTTGAAGGTGTCGCCGGCCTTGATCGAAATCTCTCGGGTGACCACCCAGGTCTTGGTTTTGCCGCGGATCGGCTGACCCTTGTCGTTGGTGCTATCTCCCTCCTTATTGAGGAACTGCACTTCGACGCCCGCCACGGTGCCCTCACGCACCAGCAGCTGCACCACACCCGCGGGACTGACACGGGTTGGACCGGTGACCCGAGCGAGGGAATAGCCCTGATCGGCGTACCACTTCTGCAGCTCAGCGATGCGGGCCTGCAGGGCGTTGAGATTCAGGGTCTTGCCGTAGTCCGCGGCAAAGATGTCGGGGATGAGGTCGTCAGGAAGCTTGGTGGTCTCGCTAACGCCCTCAAGGTCCACCTTGGTGAGCACCGGGTTCGGCACGACCGTGACCACGAGCCGGACGCCTAGGGGGCTGTCGACGGGCTGAATCCGGACGTCGGAGAACCAACCGCTGGCGTAGATCGCGGACAGATCCGTCTGCAATTGAGCGCGGGTGACACGACTGCCGGGACGGGTGGCCATCGCGTCGTACACCGCGATCTCCATCCGCTCCTGCTCCGGATGGCCCTCAGCCCCCTGGACCACCACCTCACTGATCAGCACCTGGGGCTCAGCGGGAGCCGCTGGCGCCAAGGAATCACTGGTGCTGGGGGCAAGTGATGGTCTGGAACTGGGGGTCTCAGACGCAGGCTGATCTACCGGTGCAGGGTCCTCTGGTTCCGGACTCTTGTCCTGGGCCCAGACCGGGCCAACCCCAGCGACCAGGGGCAACGTCAGTGCCAGCCCCAGGCTCCATGCGTGGTTCTTGCCGTTGCGGGTTGCAGCCATGGAACGGGGACTGGAGCGGCGAACCGCAAATGCCGCCGAACCTACTTGGCTCAGCGGGGTTCTGGACAGGCGGCTTGGACCCGTTTGAGAACCTCCCCGTAGGCCTCGACCACACCGCCGAGATCTTGACGGAAGCGATCTTTGTCCAAGATCCGCTCCTGGGCATCGCCGCTGACGTTCCTGTCCCAGAGACGGCAGGTATCTGGACTAATTTCATCGGCCACCACCAGCTGGCCGTCGGTGGTGAAACCCAGTTCGATCTTGAAGTCCACCAGCTCCAGGGCGATCTCGGCAAAAAAGCGACGCAGCACCGCGTTGACGGCCATGGCCAGACGCTCCAATTCCTGGCGCTGGGGTGCCGTCAGCACCCCCAGACGCTCCAGTCGCGCATCGGTCAGCAGGGGATCGCCGTAGGCGTCGTCCTTGTAATAGAGATCCAGCAGCGGCGGATCCAAGGGGGTGCCGGGCTCGATCGGCATCTGTTTGCACAGCGAGCCAAAGGCGATGTTGCGCACCACCACTTCCACCGGAACGATCTGAACCGGCTTCACCAACATCCAGTTGGGTTCCTGCAGGGAGAGGTAGTGGGTGGCGATCCCCTCCCGCTCGAGCAACTCGAACAGCCGCGCCGAGATCTGGCAGTTCATCAACCCCTTGCCCGCCAGCTGGGCCTTTTTGAGGGCGTTGAAGGCGGTGGCGTCGTCCTTGTACTCAACCGCCACCAAATCGGTTTGATCGGTCTGGAAGACGCGCTTGGCCTTGCCTTCGTAGAGGAGAGATCCGAGGGTGTAAGCGGTCATGGTTGCGGTGCGGCGTGGCCTCCGGGGTCGCGGGGGGAACGCAACTGCTGCTGCAATGCGTCGGCCCTGGCGCTTTGTCCTGAATCTTGCCGGGTGATCGCCCACTCGCTGTAGGCATCATCCAGGCGCTGGCTCAGACGGCTCAGGCGGGCGCGGGAGCGCTCCGCCACGGTGCCGGACTCGGACTCGATCAAAACGCGCTGCTGCTCCAGCAAGGCGATGGCCAGGCCCCAGGCCTGGGCCGCCGCCGCCTGATCCAGGGCGCGCTCCATCAGCTGATCGCGTTCGGCCAAGGGAAGTTGCGCAAGCAGAGCGACCGCTTGGCTGAGGCGCTCCGCCGCCACCTGACCCGGTCGTCGTCCGGCCAAGAGCAGCGCCGCTGCCTGCTGGGGGCGCTCCAGAACGATCAGGTGTTCGACGTAGAGATCCAGGGCAGGCCGCGTCAGCACGGTGCCGTCCTCATTCACCCGGACAGGAAGGGCCAGGGTCTCCAGGCGCTCGGGATCAGCCGCGGTCAACTGCTCCAACAGGCGCGCCGCCAAGTCGTGATGCAGACCAGCCATGGCGGCGCGCCAGCGCTGCACCAACCACTGCTCGCGCTCGAGACCGGGAGCTGGACCAAAACGGTTCAGCACCTCCAGGGCCGCATCGGGGGCCCGGCAGCTGAGCAGAGCATTGGCATTCACCAACACCACCGGGAAGGGCTGGGGCGGTGGGGCCACGGTCAACAACCGCTGCTGGAGCAGCTGCAAACGGGTCACAAAGTCAAAGCTGGCGGCCTCCTGGCAGGCCAGGTTGAGGGCCCGTAGGTCCCCGGTTTTCAGTAGCTCCTGAAACTCCGCTTCCGGGGTGCTCCCTTCGAGTTCTGGGGCCGAGGGTCCCTGGACCTTGGGCTTCGGCTGACCGCGAAACAGATCGCCAATGAAGGGCAACTTGGCCTCGGCGGGCAGGGCCGCAGCCAGCACCAAGGGAAGCAGCGCCAAGCCCCAAGCCCACGGCTGCCGCCGGCGCGCCCCCACCGGCGAGTAAAGAAGGAAAGGCACCGACAGCGGTCTTCTGGGGGACAACCTAGGGGAGCTCACCGCTGTGATCACCGAACGAACCCCCCGCCTCCTGCCCTCCATGACCGCGTCCGCTGCCCCGCAACACGTGCTGGTCGTCGGAGGAGGCGGACGGGAGAACGCCCTGGCCTGGGCCCTGGCCCGCAGCGCTGGCGTCCAGCAGGTCTGGGTGGCCCCAGGCAACGGCGGCACCGCTGAACTCGAGGGCTGCATCCAGCTGGCCATCAGCGAGGGCGATCAGGACGCCCTGCTGAAGACCTGCCAAGACAAAAGGATTGACCTGGTCGTGGTCGGTCCCGAAGCCCCCCTGGCCGCGGGCCTCGGCGATCGCCTGCGCCAGGCTGGCTTTGCCGTCTTCGGCCCTGGAGCGGACGGCGCCCAGCTGGAGGCCAGTAAACAGTGGGCCAAGGCGCTGATGGTGGAGGCCGGCATCCCCACGGCGGGCTACTGGAAAGCCAACAGCCGAGAGGAAGCCCTCCGTGCCCTCGACGCCCAGGGCAAGCCCCTGGTGGTGAAGGCTGACGGACTGGCCGCCGGCAAGGGGGTGACCGTGGCCGAGAGCGTGGACGAAGCCCGCGCCGCCATTGAAGAGATCTTTGCTGGACGGTTTGGCGGCGAAGCCTCCCTGGTGCTGGAGGAGCGCACCCACGGCCCCGAGGTCTCGGTCTTTGCCCTCAGTGACGGCGAGCGCATGGTGCTGCTGCCCCCCGCCCAGGACCACAAACGCATTGGCGAAGGGGATGTGGGCCCCAACACCGGCGGCATGGGAGCCTATGCCCCGGCTCCACTGCTGGATCAAGCCGGTCTCGAGGAGGTCAAACGGCTGGTGCTCGATCCCACCCTGGCGGCCCTGCAGGCCCGGGGGATCAGCTACCGGGGGGTGATCTATGCGGGCCTCATGCTCACCGAAACCGGTCCGAGCGTGATCGAGTTCAACTGCCGCTTCGGGGACCCCGAATGCGAGACCCTGATGCCCCTGATGGGGCCGGAATTTGCGGCGGTCCTTCTGGCCTGCGCCACCGGCCAACTCAACACCGCCCCGGCCCTGACCATTCACGAACAGTGCAGTGCCTGCGTGATTGCCGCAGCCCAGGGCTATCCCGGGGAGATCCGCAAGGGAGACCCCTTCTCGAGCTCCGTGGAGAACGGCGCCGATCTGCAGCTGTTCCATGCCGGAACTCGCCGGGATGAAGCCGGGGTCTGCCACACCAACGGGGGCCGGGTGCTGGCGATGGTGGCCCAAGCAGGCGACTTTGATGCCGCCTTCGCCAAGGCCTACGAGGGCCTCCAGCAGGTGCACTTTGAGGGCATGACCTATCGCCGAGACATCGGCCACCAGGTCCGCAGCCACTAAGCTTCCGCCGCCGATCCCAGCACCTTGACCAGCAGCTCCACACCGCTTGCCCTTCGCCGCTGGTGGCAGAGCCTGGTGCGCTGGTGGGCGGAATTCAGCCTCCAAACCAAGCTGCTGGCGGCCGCCACCCTGGTGGTCAGCCTGGTGATGACAGCCATCACCTTCTTTGCGCTCAACGGCATCCAGGCGGATGTGCGCATGAGCGACACCCGCTTTGCCCGCGACCTGGGCCTGCTGCTCTCCGCCAACGTCACTCCCCTAGTGGCGCAGGGCAACGACCGGGAGCTGGCGGCCGTCGCCGAACGCTTCTGGAAATCCAGCCGCAGCCTGCGCTACATCTTCTTCGCCGATCCCGACGGGATCATCTACCTGGGGATCCCCATCAGCGGCACCAGCGGCAGCAGTGAGCTGCTGCTCAGCCGCAAGTTGGAGCTGCCTGCCGAACTCTCCAAACGTCCGCAGAACCCACTGATCCGGCAACACCTGACCCCCGATGGTCAGGTCACCGATGTCTTCGTGCCCCTGGTTGCCGATGGGCGCTACATGGGTGTGCTGGCTCTGGGGATCAACCCCAACGAAGCCGCCCTGGCCAGTGCCGCCCTGAGCCGCGAGGTAACGGTGGCGGTGTTCATCTCGATCTGGATCTTGGTGATCCTGGGGGCCGTCTTCAACGCCCTGACCATCACCCAGCCGGTCAAGGAGCTGTTGCGGGGGGTGCGCTCCATCGCAGGGGGGGACTTCGAGGCGCGCATAGCCCTGCCCGTTGGCGGTGAACTGGGGGAGCTACTGGACGGCTTCAACGACATGGCCTCCCAGCTCGAGGCCTACAACGAAGCCAACATCGAGGAGCTCACCGCCGCCCAGGTGAAGCAGCAATCGCTGATCGCGACCATGGCCGATGGGGCCTTGCTGCTGGATTCCGAAGGGCGGGTGGTGCTGGTTAACCCCACCGCCAGGCGCTTGTTCCGCTGGGAGGGCCGCAATCTGGAGGGCACGCGCCTGATGGACGAACTGCCCGAGGGACTGAACCTCGAGTTGCAGACCCCCCTTGAGAGCCTGCTGGAGAACGACAAGGAGAGCAGCGATGTGCGCTGCAGCTTTGGTGAACCGCCGCGCACCCTGCGCATCGTTCTGCAGTCCGTGCGCGATGCCAGCGGCGAAACCCTGAAGGGCATCGCCGTCACCGTCCAAGACCTCACCCGCGAGGTGGAACTCAACGCCGCCCAGAGCCGTTTCATCAGCAACGTCTCCCATGAGCTGCGCACGCCGCTCTTCAACATCAAGAGCTACGTCGAGACCCTCCACGACATGGGCGAGCAGCTCAGCGAGGAGGACCGGCGGGACTTTCTGGCGATTGCCAACGCCGAGACGGATCGCCTCACCCGCCTCGTCAATGACGTCCTCGATCTCTCCCGACTGGAGAGCGATCGGGCCTGGTCGATGGAAGCGGTGGAGCTGGGTCCGGCGATGGAGCAAACCCTGCGCAACTACAAGCTGAACGCCAAGGAAAAAGGCGTCGAGCTCGACCTTCATGTCACCGACGAGCTGCCCCGGGTTCGCGGCAACTGGGACCTGCTGCTGCAGGTGCTCGACAACCTGGTGGGCAACGGCCTGAAGTTCACCGCCGCCGGGGGCCGCCTGAGCCTGCGGGCCTACCCCTGGCCTGACATCTGCACGATTGACCCCAGCACCGCAGCCAACCCGGATAACCCCGCCTGCGAGCTGACCGCGCCGCTGCCGAAGCTACGGGTGGAAATCTCCGATACCGGTTCAGGCATCTCCCGCGAAGACCAGGAGAAGATCTTTGATCGCTTCTACCGGGTCGAGAACGCTGTTCACACCGAAGTGGGAACTGGTCTGGGGCTTTCCATCGTGCGGGGCATCCTGGAGAAGCACGGGGCCACCGTTCGCATGGTGAGCGAACTCAATGTGGGCACCACCTTCTGGTTTGACCTGCCCCTCGAAGACGCTGACGACACGGAACTGCGCCTGCAGGCCGAACGGCGAAGCACCAGCAATTTGGGCGACGGGATCTAAACAGGATCTAGAACTGGCCCTCGCCAACCCCCTTCACGATGCGCGAGAGCTCGCTGCGCTCATCGTGGTCAATGCGGTGCGGCACACCACTAATAATCCGCTCAAAGTTCGAGAAGGAGTCCTTAATTTCAGGGCCGTTGCTCGTAATGATGTATTCACGGATTCCCTTGTCGTGCCAGGAACCACGCATCTTGAAGACGTTCAGAGCGCGGGCCATCTCACCACGGATCTCAACGTACTGAAGCAGCAGGATCGTGTCGGTAATCGTCGAGATATGGGAGTCGGTAATCGAGTGACTCCCCATGAATTCCTCGGAGGTATTCGTAAAGAAGCCCGCGATTTCTTCCTGCTTGGCGTAACCGGTCACGCCGATCACAAACTGACGGAAGGCGTTATGACTCACGCCCCGCGCCAGGGCCGAGAGGGAGTCGATCGCCATCCGCGATGGCTTGAACTGGCTGATTTCGGTCTTGATGATTTGGAGGTGATCCTCCAGGCCCGTTGATTCGGGATAGGCACAAATAATTTTGAGCAGCCCCTGGCGCTCCATCTCCTCGAAATCCAACCCCCAACTGGTGGCATTGCGCAGCAGCTGGGCCCGGGATTCCTCATAGGCAAAGAGGATGGCCCGCTCCTTGTTGGCGCAGGCGTTCTCCACAAACTTGCTGACCAGCAGGGTCTTACCCGTCCCTGTCGCACCGGTGGCCAGGATGATCGAATCCTTGAAGAAGCCGCCGCCGCACATCTCATCGAGACGGGGGACACCCGAGCTCACGCGGACATTGGAGCTGCGCTGGGTCAGGCGCATGGCCCCGAGAGGGAAGATGCTGATGCCGTGGGAGCCCATGGTGAAGGGGAACTCCCCCTTCATGTGGGTGGTACCGCGCAACTTCAGGATTTCCACCGTCCGCCGCCGGCGCTCCCCCTCCAAGACATTGCGGAGGATCACCACGTTGTCGCTGACGAACTCCTCCACCCCGTAGCGGGCGATGGGACCGTATTCATCAATCCGCTCGGTGGTCATCACCGTGGTGACGCCGATCTCCTTCAGGCGGGCAATCAAGCGGAAGATCTCCCGGCGCACAACCGAGACCGCGTCGTACTGCTGAAAAACGGCCGTGATCGAATCGATCGCAACACGCCGAGCCTTGTATTTACGGATCGCGTAGTTAATTCGCTCGATCAGACCTGACAGATCGAAGCTGCCAGCGACATCTTGCCCTTCCGGATCAGGGGAGGCATCCAACAGGAACAGCTTGTCCTGCTCCACCATTTCCTGAAGATTCCAGCCAAAGCTGGCCGCATTGCGGAGAATATCGAGCGGGGACTCTTCAAAGGTGACGAAAATCCCGGGCTCGTCAAACTGACGAATGCCGTTGTAGAGAAAGTTCAGCGAGAACACGGTTTTACCCGTACCCGATGTCCCACTGATCAGCGTGGAGCGACCAATGGGGAGACCGCCCTGGCAAACGTCATCAAACCCCTCAATCCCCGTCGGCAGCTTCTGGACCGAGGCGAGATGATTGGACTGTGGGCTGGGGTCCTGCATGGGGAGGATGGTCCTGTCAGAAATCTAGTTCGTTTTCACGGCTATGGCAGCCGCTCTTGTGAAGGAAGCGTTGGTTTTCACACAAGATCACCCACGGCATCCTGGTCCAACAACGACTCGGACAAGGCCTCATCACTGAGCTCCTCAAACAAGAGATCCAAACCAATCAAAACCCTCTCCCGGTCTGAGAGATCACCAATGATTCGACGCACAGGTGGCGGGAGGATTTTGGCGAGGGTGGGCGTCGCCAGGATCTTGTCTTCTTCAGCGAGCTGAGGGTTTTTCAGAACATCAATCACTTTCAGGGCATACACACCCTGAAATTCCGTATCAAGGATATTCCGCAGGGTCTTCAATGCGCGCATCGAGTTGGGCGTGTTTCCCGCCACATAGAGCTTCAGGATGTAGGTCTTGCGTGGACTCATCGGAATCACCTCCTTAAGACAAATGGAACGAATAAGAACTAACCAACGGACTCACCAGGCGGTGGTTCCGCCAAGGGGAGATCCGGAGGAATGGAACGCCGGTACATCTCACACAAATGGGCCATCACATCCAAAAGCGCAAGGCGGTAATCCTGAAGAAAATCGTTTTTATGGCCTTCAAGCCGCAGTTGCTTCCAGAAGGAATCCATCAGATCCACGTGGATCTCAACAACGCTGTTGACCGGAAGATCGCAAAAGAAGGCGCTGTGGACAAAGCTCTCGATCGCCTGGTTGGCCGCCGCAGGATCCTTGAAGTAACTGATCAGGATGTCGCGGTAGCCCCGCTGCAACGACTGGCGCAACTCGCCGTGGTCAGGCTCCGGGAGATTGCGCAAAAACAGGGACGGATCCCGCTTGTAGAAGACCCCCAGGTAGCCCAGGCGCCCCTGAAGTCGATTGGGTAGCCGCCAGGACAGCGGTGTCGAGGCCGACTCACTGCCCGACTCCGATTGGGCAGACAGTCCCTTGCGCAGGAAGCGCGAAACCGCGGCATCCAGGCTGTAGACAACCTGCTCAAGCTGGTCCTGGGGCAGATGCACCTCCGCCTCGTGGTAATCGACGCGGCCGTTGACTTCCCCCACCACAACCGCCGGCAGAAGCACCCCTTGCTGACGCAACCCTTGGAGGGCCTCTGGGGGCGTGACACCCTGCTGCAGCAGCACCACATCAAAGGCATCCCGCCGCTGCAGCAATTCAGCGATCGGATCGGAAAGGGAGCCCAGGTCCTCCAGGCAGTAGCGCTCACCCTTCAGCCAGCTGGTCGCAGCCTTGACCAGACGAGGGTCCGACAACAGCGAAGCAATAGTGAGCGCCGGCTGGGTCATGGCCCTGAGTTGGAGCCCTGGCAAGTGAACTCAGTGTTGACGGGAGTGCCCTCGAGCGGTGAAACTCGTTGTTTGTCTTCCAATTGCCGTGGCAGGCCGCAATGACGGCGTCCTCCCGTCAGCCTGACCACGCCCCTTCTGTCATGAGTACTGATTCGCAAACCGGCCCCTACGCCATCGTTGAGACCTCGGGTACCCAGGTCTGGGTTCAGCCCAACCGCTACTACGACCTCAACCGGATCCACGCCGAGGTCGACAGCACCCTCACCCTCGAGAACGTGCTGCTGGTGAACGACGGCAAGGCCGCCAACGTGGGTCAGCCCTACGTCAAAGGGGCCACCGTTGAGCTGCAGGTGATGGCTCACCGCCGCGGCCAGAAGGTAATCGTCTACAAGATGCGCCCTAAGAAGAAGACCCGCCGTAAGAACGGTCACCGTCAGGAGCTCACCCGCGTGATGGTCAAGTCCATCAGCGTCGGCGGCAAAGCACTGGCCTGAACCTCCAGATCCTTCTCCTGAACTCCTGAGCTTCCTCCCCCATGGCCCACAAGAAAGGCACCGGCTCCACCCGTAACGGCCGCGACTCCAACGCAAAGCGTCTTGGCGTGAAGCGCTACGGCGGTGAATCCGTCAGCGCCGGTTCGATCCTGATTCGCCAGCGCGGCACTTCTGTGCTCCCCGGCAACAACGTCGGTCGCGGTGCTGACGACACCCTCTTCGCCCTGGTCGACGGTGTGGTCAGCTTCGACACCATCAAGCGTGGTCTGCGTACCCGCAAGCGCATCAACGTGGCCCTCGGCTGAAGCCCAGCACCACGGTTGATTGAGCCGGCACCCAGGTGCCGGCTTTTTTGTGGCCGGGCCTCAGGCCAGGCGGTAGGCGCGGGTGGTGATCAGATAGGGATGGAACACCTCGAGGAAGCGAGCCTGGAGAGTGCGGAAGAAGCGCTCCACCAGGGCCGGATCATCGAAGTGGAAGGGATACTCGCCGTTGAAGCCCTGGAAGAAATACCAATTCAGTAGGGCGATCGCCTCCGGCCCCATCCGCTGAGCAAACTGCTCGAGCTGCGCCGAGGGGTCGTTGAGGTGCTCAAGGACGTCCAGGCACACCACCGTGTCAAACCGCTCGGGCAGGGCGGCGTCGCCGAGGTCGCGGAAACAACGCAGCTTGTGGGCCAAGCCAAAGCGCTCCGCCCGCTCCGTCACGAAAGCGCGATTGGCGGGGTTGAGGTCGACGAACCAGACCGACTCGACCTCAGGCAGGGCCGCCGCCGCCAGGGCATGGGTGCCAATCCCGCCGCCGAAGTCCAGGACCTGCCCCTTGGCAAACATGGCCTGCAAGCGCAGGGTGTCCGCGATGTAATCCGCACTGCTCAGGTGCCAAGCCGCGAGCTCCAGCAGATGGGCATGGCCCACCTCGTTCTCGTAGAAGCTCCCCGCCTGCTCGGGATCAAAGGCCCCAGGGTGGGCAGCGGCCAGGGCCTCGGTCGCCATCGGCAACTGCTGCTCCAGCTCCGCTGCCGTGAGCTGGAGATGGGACGCCAGATGCTGGCGTAGATCAAATCCTCCGGAGAGAAAGTGATCGAGGGAGAGAGCGGCGGTGACGGTCATGGCTGATCACCGTAGAGGTCGCTGCTCAGGTCCCAACTCCACCCCAGCCCCGGGAACCATCAACCATCGGCGCAGCCAAGCCGTCAGCCAATAGAAGGGCAGGGTGTCCAGTAAGGCAGCCAGGGCCTTGAACAGATAGCCACTGGCAATGAAGCTCAGCAGTTGAGGCGCCACCGGAAGATCAGCGCGCACCGGAAGGACGTGGGCGGCGTAGTGGCTGATCAGCACCACCGCCGTCGTATCCACCAACTGGCTGACCAGGGTCGAGCCGTTGTTGCGCAACCAAAGCGCCCGACCACCGGTGCGCCGCTTCCAGAAATGAAATAGGCGGACATCGGTGAACTGGGCCGCCATGTAGGCCGCCATTGACGCTCCGATCGCGCCAAAGGCCAAGCCCTGAACGGCAAAAAACGTCTCCTCCGGGGCTCCCGGCAGACCCGGCAACACACCGCCGAGCCAGAGCACCAGGACGATCCAACCGTTCAACAGCAAACCCACCCAGACCAACTGATTGGCCCGCTGCTCGCCCCAGATCTCACTGATCAGGTCCGTGCAGAGGAAGGTCACCGGATAGGGGAGGGCTCCCACCGCCACCACCACCGGCCATGAGCCGATCTGACCGAGCTGCAGGAAGCGGGTCAGGCCAAGGATGTTCAACATCCCCATCGTTCCAAGGAACAGACCCGAGAGGACGAGAAAGGCCAGCTCCCGGCGCTGTTGCAGCGCCTCATCCACGGGCATTGGGGGGCGTCAGCTGTGCCACACGGTGGCACCATTGCGGCGTGCTCGCCTCAATCCAGCGTTGACCTGCGGATTTCTCGTACTGGACAAGCCCGCAGGGATGAGCTCCCACAGCTGTGTCTCAAGGATTCGCAGGGCCTACGGACTCAAACGGGTGGGGCATGGAGGGACCCTGGATCCCGCGGTCACCGGCGTGCTGCCCATTGCCCTGGGGCCCGCCACCCGGCTGCTCCCCTATCTGGAGAGCGACAAGACCTATCGGGGGGTCATCCAACTGGGGGTCACAACCGACAGCGATGACCTGGAGGGCCAGGTCCTGGAGCAGCGCCCCCTGCCCAACCTCAGCCCAGAGGCCATCGGCGAGGCTCTCGCGCCATTTCGCGGGGCGATTCAACAGCGACCTCCGGCGGTCTCAGCGGTCCACGTCAATGGAGAACGCGCCTACAAATTGGCCCGCGCCGGCCAGTGCCCTGAGCTGCCCCCCCGCCCGGTGACGATTCACCGCTTGGAGCTGCTGGGCTGGGATCCAAGCCAAGGGCAGATCGACCTGGAGGTGCACTGCAGCTCTGGCACCTACATCCGCTCCCTGGCCCGAGACCTCGGCGAGGCCCTGGGCTGCGGTGGCAGCCTGGCGCGCCTGCGGCGAACCCAAGCCCTGGGCTTTGACCTGGCGCAAAGCGTCACCCTGGAGCAACTGGAGGGGGAACCTCCCGCACTGCTCAACCCCCTGGAGGTCCTGCGCCACCTCCCCCAACACCGGCTGGACGAGGAGGGGCTCGCGGGCTGGCGCTGCGGGCGCCTGCAGGACTGTGACCCCAGTTGGGCACTCGAGGACGCCGTTGTGGTCGTGAATCCAGATGGCAACCTGGCGGGCATGGCCCGGGTCGCCTCCCCTGGGCAACTCCAACCCAAGCTCGTGCTCGACGCCGCGGGCTAGTTCACTCGGAAATCACGCATGGCCGGCCACAGCCGATGGGCCCAAATCAAACGCACCAAGGCCGTGGTGGATGCCAAGCGCGGAGCGGTCTTCACGCGGCTGGGACGGGAAATCATGGTGGCGGCCCGGGCCGGCGCAGACCCCGCGGGCAATTTCCAACTGCGCACCGCCATTGAGAAGGCCAAGGCGGCGCGGGTGCCGAACGCCAACATCGAGCGGGCCATCGCCAAGGGCTCCGGGCAGGGGGGAAGCGGGGCCGATCAATTTGAAGAGGTGCGCTACGAGGGCTATGGGCCCGGGGGCGTGGCGGTGCTGATCGAATCGCTCACGGACAACCGCAACCGCTCGGCCGCGGAGATTCGGCTGGCCTTCAACAAAAACGGCGGCAACCTCGGGGAGACCGGCTGCGTCGGGTACCTCTTCGAGCACCGCAGCGTCGTGCGCCTCAGCCAAGCCGGCCTGCAGGACGAGGTCCTGCTGGAGCAGCTGCTCAACCTTGAGGAGCCCGTGCTGAGCTACGAGATCGATGGCGACGGCGCAGACATCCTCGGCGCCTTTGAACAACTGGAATCGCTGCAGGACAGTCTCCGCAGTGCCGGCCTGCCCGTGAGCAGCTGGGAACACCGTTGGATTGCCCAAACCCCCTGCCAGCTGGAGGATCCCGAGACCCTCGCCGGCTGTCTGAAGCTGCTCGATGCCCTCGAAGAGCTGGACGACGTACGGACGGTCACCTCCAACCTGGAGGCGGACGAAGCCCTGATGGACGCCGCCCTCAGCTGAGGGCAGAGGCCGCCTCCGGGTCCGCCACCACCTCCAACTGGGGATGGCGCTGCAACCAACTGGCGGGAACCTGCTCGCAGGGCGGCTCCTGCAGGGAGCGCCGCAGGATCTCGGCCTTGGCCGCGCCGGTCACCACCAACAGCAGGGAACGGGCCCCGAGGATCTCAGCCGTCCCCAGGGTGATGGCTTGATCGGGGACGGATCCCGGGTCTCCGCCGAAGTCCGCGGCGTTCTGCTCCCGGGTGGCCTGGCTCAAGGCCAAGGCCCGGCAGGGCTGCTCTGGGCCGCAGGGGGGCTCGTTGAAGCCCACATGACCATTGCTGCCGAGGCCCAGCAGTTGCAGCCCAATGCCCCCAGACCCCTGGAGCTCCTGGCGGTATCGCCGGGCCTCCTGCTGCGGATCAGCCGCCAGACCATTGGGAATCCGCAGGGCCCCAGGGGGGAGCTGCAGCGGTGCCCCCAGCTGGGCCTGCATAAACGCGGCAAAGGAGCGCGGGTCCTGCGCACCCAGGCCGACGTATTCATCGAGGTTGAAGCTGCACCAACCCGCCAGGAGCCGCTGACGCTCCTCGGCGGACAACTGCCGCCACTGCCGCACCAAGGCGCCGTAGACCGGCCGCATCGTCCGGCCCGTGGCCAGGCCCAGGGCGTCCCCGGAGCGCAGTGCTTCCAGCAGACGACGGGCCACCAACTCCGCCACTGCGCCGCCATCGGCAGCCCGCGTCAGGGTCATCAGCTGAGTGCTCACAAACGGGGGGCCATCGCCTGCCATGCCTCCGGCTTTAAGCCTGGCTGAGGTCTGGCCCGTTGCGCCAGGGCCCCATAGGACTCCAGCTGAACGCCGCGGTAGTAGTGGCGCAGGATCGCCTCAAAACTCTCGCCTCGCTGGGCCAAAGCGAGGGCCCCCCACTGGCTCATGCCGATGCCGTGGCCATAGCCGCGGCCGACGGCCACAAGCTGAACAGCCGCCCCCGGCAGTGGACGGGCCTGGGGCAGGGAGAAGGCCGGCAGCGGCGGCGGTGGTGCCGGCCAACCCAGGGGGGCATGACTGGCCGTCAAGCCGAACGGTTCAACGCTGGAGGTCTTGGTCGGGGCCAACTCAAAGCGAACCCAGGTGCTGCGCAGGCCCAGGCGGCTCCGGAGTTGGGCACCGCTCAGCAGCACCTGCTGGCCGCCGCGACCGACCGCACGCGCCTGCTTGACCCGGCCGGTGGGCGTTCTGGAGAGGACCTCAATCGCCAGGACCTGATCGAGCTCGGGGAACGCTCGGCGCAACAGGGGCCCATCGAGGGGCTTGCTCCACTGGTGCACCGGCGAGGCATGGTCGAAGTCGGGGACACTGACCAGATAGGGCAGATGGCGCGTCCAGAGGTCCCCGCTGCTCTCGGTTGCTCCACCGCTGCTGCTGTGGAAGACCGCATCAATCAGGGCGTCGCCAAAGGTCAGGACCAGACCGCGGGTCTGGTTGACCGCCCCCCAGGTGCTGGCGGTTTCCGCCTCCACCCCCTTGTAGACCTGGCTGGACACGGTGGCCTTGAGGTCGAAGGCCGCTGCCGGCTTGCGCGCCTTCAGGGCGTAGGTGCGGGCTGCCACCGCCTGGGCCTTCAGGGCCGCCTCGGGCCAGCTGGCCGGCATCTCGCTGCCGACAACGCTGGGGAGATAGGTCTCCACGGGCACGTGGTTGACCACCTGCAGCTGCCCCCCCTGACGCCGCAGCTGCAGGCGGCCGCGGTAGTGACGCGCTCCAAGCCAGAGGCCTGGATCACGATCAGGCCCCTGGGCTTCAGGCACCGCCTCGAACCACAGCTCCTTCTGCTGGCGCTGCGCCTCAAAACGCAGCTCAGCCCCGGACGGCTCCAGTCCCAGCTGCTGACCGCGCTCATCCAGGACCCGCAGGCCACCCGAGGGTGAAGCGGCCCTAAGGCGCAGGCTGGGGGCCTCCAGCACCAACACCCGCAACCAGGGCTCCGCCGCGCGCAATGGTGCCACGGCCATCGCCATGCAGATCCCCGCAACCAGGGCGGCGAGTTGGGGATGGGTGCGCCGCGGCATCGACCCCAATAGGAAAGGCAGGCCATTGTGACCAGCCCGGGCGAGCCCTGCCAGCCCCGCCGTGCCACGATCAATCCAGAGAGACCGGGGAGAACACCGGCCGTGCAGGTCACCTTCCTCGGCACCAGCTCGGGAGTCCCTACGCGAGCCCGCAATGTGTCAGCGGTGGCCCTGCGCCTGCCGCAGCGGGCAGAGATCTGGCTGTTTGATTGCGGCGAGGGCACCCAGCATCAGTTCCTGCGCAGTGAGCTGCGGGTCAGCCAGCTGCGTCGGGTGTTCATCACCCACATGCACGGCGACCACACCTTTGGCCTGCCGGGCCTGCTGGCCAGCCTCGGGCTGGCCGGGACCTGCAGCGGCATCGACCTCTACGGACCGGATCCCCTGCGGGACTATCTCGAGGGGGTGATGCGCACCTCCTCCATGCGCATTGGCTATCCCCTGCGCAGCCATCGGGTCACAGAGGCAGCCCGCACTGGAGCGCTGCTGCTGGATGACGACGACATCACCGTGCGCTGCACCGCGCTGATCCACCGGGTGCCGGCCTTCGCCTACCGGGTGGAGCAGAAGCCCCGCCCTGGGCGCTTTGACGTGGAACAGGCCAAAGCCCTGGGAATCCCACCTGGGCCGATCTACGCCGAGCTCAAGGCCGGCCGCAGCGTCACCCTGGAGGACGGCCGGATCATCAACGGGGAAGCCCTGTGCGGCCCCGACCGTCCGGGTTGCAGCGTCGTCTACTGCACCGACACCGTCTTCAGCGAAGCGGCCGTGGAGCTGGCCGCCGGCGCCGACCTGCTGATCCACGAGAGCACCTTCGCCCATGCCGAGGCCGAAATGGCCTTCGCCAAACAGCACTCCACCAGCACCATGGCCGCCCAAACCGCCCTGGCGGCAGGGGTCAAGCAGCTCGCCCTGACCCACCTCAGCCCGCGCTACGTGCCCGGCAATCCCGTCACCCCAGATGATCTCTTGGCGGAGGCCCAGGCGATCTTCCCCAACACGCTGCTGGCGAAGGATTTCCTGACCCTGGAGGTCGCCGCCCAGGAGCCCTAGGCCTGCAACAGTTCGTGAGTGCCTTGGCCGCGGTCAACCAGCGGGCCCGTCAGGCGTGATACAAGAACTCAGGCGCGTTTTAAACGCCACGTCGCCGGCTTTTTCGATGGCCTCTGTTTTCTCCTCTGCACTCCGGTCCCTGGCCCGGCTGATGCTTCTGCCCCTGGCTCTGCTGGTGGGTCTTGCCGGCCCTGCCCAGGCCGCCCAGTGGACTGCTGAGCAGCTCACCGTGCCCGCTGATGCCGCAGGCACAACCGTGACCTTCAGCGAGCAGGAAGTCAACGCAGGTCGCAAGACCTTCAACAACAGCTGCGGCGTCTGCCACGCCGGCGGCATCACCAAGACCAACCACAACGTCGGCCTCGACCCCGAGACCCTGGCCCTGGCCACCCCGGCCCGTGACAACGTTGAGGCCCTGGTCGACTACATGAAGGATCCGACCAGCTACGACGGCGAATACAGCATTGCCGACGTGCACCCCAGCATCCGCAGCAGCGACGTCTTCGTGCAGATGCGAAACATGAACGACGAAGACCTGCGCCTGATGGCCGGCTTCATCCTGACCGCTCCGAAAGTGCTTGGTCCCCAGTGGGGCGGCGGCAAGATCTACTTCTGATCTCGCATCAACCTCAACGACTGCAAAGCCCCGCCATCACGGCGGGGCTTTTTTTATGCCCCAGATCAGGCCGCCTCCGGCGGAGTGAGGTTGCTGGGATCGCAGGAGGTGGGCTGTTTGCTGTACCACCACTCCTGCAGGGGCGCACTGAGGCGCTGGGAGAAGAGCGTCAGCACGGTCTGGGTGGGCCTGGAACCCGGCTGCAACAGCTCCACCGCATAGGAGGGGCACCGGCGGGCTGCCAGGTCAGGGACGAAGCGCTTGCCCACACGACGCCAGCTGGGCTCCTTGCTGCGCCAGGAGAGCCGGCAGCAGGGCCAGGGCAGCTCCTCACGGTCAAACAGCCGGCAGCAGGGGCCTACCACCCGAAAGCTGTACTGCGCACCAGGACTGGTGTGCTCGCTACCTGGCGCATACACCTCTTGCACCTGAGGAAGGGTTGAACCCGAGGCTGAGGCAGTCACAACGGCAGGCGGGGACTAAAGACAAAAAAACCACCCCGGGGGGTGGTTCTGAAAGCACAAAGAGACGGGGCGTGAACGGGCACGCCCCGGGTCGAGCTCAGTACAGCTCTTCTTCGGCGTGGGTCTTGATGGTGCAGTCGCTGGTGGGGTAAGCCACGCAGGTCAGAACGAAACCAGCTTCGATCTGGTCGTCGTCGAGGAAGCTCTGGTCGGACTGGTCGACGGTGCCAGCGGTGATCTTGCCGGCGCAGGTGCTGCAAGCACCAGCACGGCAGGAGTAGGGGAGATCGATGCCCTGCTCTTCAGCGGCGTCGAGGATGTACTGGTCGTCGGGAACCTCGATGGTCTTGTTGAGGCCCTCTGCCTCGCTGATGAGGGTGACCTTGTAGGAAGCCATGAAAGGAATGGGGCTCACAGGCTCCTGGACAAAACACCCAGGCCCTGTAGGACGGACCCTTCCTACATCCGACAAGGGCAGTTCCTGGGGTTTCGAGGGGATCTCAAGGCGAAGCCCAATGGGAAGCATGGGCACACATCAGCGTGACTTATGCAACAAGCCACGGTTTCGGATTTTTGTCAGGAGCGCCTGATGGTCATCAGTCCCCACTGACTCTGCTGGGCGCTGAGCTCAGCGCTCCAGCCCTGCTGCGCCAGAACCTGCTGCAAGCGCGGGGCCTGACTGACCAGCAGTCCACTGAGCAGGCCCAGGCCCTCGGGGGCCAGAACGGTGTCAAAGGCTGGACAGAGGGCCTCGATCACCGGGGCCAGGATGTTGCAGAGCAGCAGGTCAGCAGGACGCCCCTCCAGGAGCTCCGCCAGGCGTTCAATTGAGCCCAGGTCCACCTGGAACTGCTCGGCGAACCCACTCACCACGGCGTTGTCTCGGGTGGCGCGCACCGCCAGGGAGTCCGTGTCGGCTGCAGCCACGCTGCCGGCGCCCTCGAGCAGGGAGGCAATGCCCAAGATCCCGCTGCCGCAGCCCAGGTCAGCCACACGAATGGGCCCCAAGCTTCCGCCCCGCTCATCCGCCAGCTGCTCGATCGCCTCGAGGCAGAGCCTTGTTGTGGGATGGCTGCCGGTGCCAAAGGCACTACCTGGGTCCATCCGGATCACCTGGCGGTGGGCGTGCTCGGGAGGCAGCTCCAGCCAGGCGGGAAGGATCAACAGGCGCTCACCGACGGGATCGGGTTCCCAGTGCTGCTTCCAGCTCAGGCTCCAGTCCTCGTCGTCCTGCTCAAACCAGTGGATGGTCGGCAGGGTCAAGCCAAAGGTCTCAGCCAAGGGCTGCAGGGCCTGCTCCAGCTGCTGCCGTTCACTCTCCGGCCAATCGGACGCGGGCAGCCAGGCCACCAACTTCCGGTCCTGGGGCTGGTCGGGGCTGTGCCGCAGAGCCACCCTGGGAATCCCCAGGGCGTTGAGCTTCCAGGTCAGCGATTCCTCGAGTTCCGGAAGCGCGAGCAGCTCAAGCCGCCACCAAGCCAAGGCCATCGGGGTCAGAGGGTGACGGGGTGCGCCTGCTGAATGCCCTCAATGGCATGGATCCCCGCCAGGAGATCGGCAGGCAGGGGGTCATCCAGGCTCAGGACCATCACGGCATCACCGCGCACGATCCGGCGGCCCACCTGCATCGAGGCGATGTTGACGTTGTGCTCGCCCAGGACCGAGCCGATGTGGCCAATGATTCCGGGCATGTCGCGGTGACGGGTGAAGAGCATGTGCTTGCTCGGGGTCACGCTCACCGGGAACTCATCGATCGTGGTCACCCGCAGCTCGCCATCGGCGAAGACCGCACCGGTGACGACATGGCTGCCGTTGGCGCCCTTGGCGGTGAGCTGCAGCGAACCACCGGCGAAGTCGCGGGCGGCGTCATCTTTGACCTCGACCACGTGGATGCCGCGCTCCTTGGCCTCCAGGCCGGCATTCACAAAGTTGATCGAATCCCCCAGGGCGGTGGAGAGCAGGCCCTTCTGGGAGGCAATCACCAGGGGCTGGGCGGGGTGGTTGGCGAATTCGCCCTGGAGACGCACCTCCAACTCACTGATCTGGCCGCCGGCCAGCTGGCTCACCAACTGACCCAGGATCTCGGCCAGCTGAAGGTGGGGCTTCAGGCGCTCCATCACCTCGGCGTTCAAGCCGGGGATATTCACGGCACTGCGGGCGGGAAGACCGAGCAGGACATCGCGGATCTGCTCCGCCACATCCACCGCCACGTTCTCCTGGGCCTCTTCGGTGGATGCCCCCAGGTGGGGGGTCAGGATCAGCCGCTCGCTCACCTTGCGCAGGGGGCTATCAGCGGCCAGGGGCTCCTTGGCGTAGACGTCCAGTGCTGCACCGGCGATGACGCCGTTCTCGACCGCCTCAGCCAGGGCCGCTTCATCGATGATTCCGCCCCGGGCGCAGTTCACGATGCGCGCGGTGGACTTCATCGTCCGCAGCAGTTCCGCGTTCACCAGGTTTTCGGTGTCCGGGGTGCGGGGGAGGTGGAGGCTGACGTAATCGGCTTCAGCGAACAGGGCCGGAAGCTCCTGCAGACGCACCTGCATCTGCTGGGCCCGCTCCGCCGAGACGAAGGGGTCGTAGGCCATCACGTCCATCCCCATCGCCTTCGCGACCCGGGCAACGTGGGAGCCGATCTTGCCCAGGCCAACCACGCCCAGCTTTTTCTTATAGAGCTCGTTTCCGACGTACTTCTTGCGGTCCCAGCCACCGGCCATGGTGCTGCCGTGGGCGTGGGGCACGTGCCGGGAGAGCGAGAGCATCAGCGCCAGGGCATGCTCGGCGGCCGCAATGGTGTTGCCCTCGGGCGAGTTCACGACGATCACGCCGCGCTTGGTGGCCGCCGGGACATCGACGTTGTCGACCCCCACACCGGCACGGCCAATGATCCGCAGCTTGGAGGCGGCCTCAATGATGTCCGCGGTCACCGTGGTGCCCGAACGAATCATCAAGGCGTCGTAGTCGCCAATGATCGACTTCAACTCTTCAGGCGGCAGGCCCGTTCGCACATCCACCTGGGCCACCTGAGAGAGGATGTCGATCCCTGTTTGATCGATGGGATCGGATACCAGAACCTTCGTCATGACCCGGCGGGGTGGAGCGGCCGGAGGTGAAGTGTAGAGAGGGACCTTGAAGCCGCCACAACCGCCGGCCGCAGCATGGAGAATCGGCTGGTCTGAAGCGTGACTCCGTGGGCAGCAGCGTGGTGGTGGTGCTCTCGTCGCGAAAGCGACTGCACCAACTCAAGGAACAGTTGGCCTCCCTCAGCCCTGCCCCGGTGCGTCTTGTCGCCGTGGGGACTGGAGAAACCGCGATGGCCGAGGTGGATGAGCTGAACCCTTCGATCGCCCGCAAACGACGCCAAAAGGGGATGGCCACCTGGCTGATGCCCTTTGGTTTCTTCGCCGGCGTGACCTTCACCTTCATGACGGACCTCGACACCTTTGCCTTTGCCGGCGAGGTGGGCTCCCATCTGATCGGCGGCCTGCTGGGCTTGGGCTCAGGCCTGATGGGGAGCTACGCCGCGGCGGCCAGCGTGAGCTCCGACAGCGACGACCGCATCCGTGCCCTGCGCAATCGCCTCGAGGAGGGCAACTGGCTGCTACTGCTGGAAACCGCCACCGGCGTCGAGGTGCCCTGGACCCGGCTCAAGGAGGCCAATCCCCAGAGCGTGGTGCGGCTCGGCGACAACTAGGAGCGCGCCGATGCTGCCCCGTGATCAACTGCTGCAGGGCTGTCGCAACCCCGAGGCCATGGGGGCGCTCATCAGCCTGGCGGAGCAGGCCCTACGCACCTGGGAACCCGTTTGGAGTTACTTCCTCGCCGCTGACCTCCTCGAGGAGGCGCAAGAGCGGCTCGGCAGCCTGACCGAGCTGACCCTCTCCAGCGACGGCGGCTGGCCCCAGGCGGAGCGCCGCAGGTTGCTGCTGCGGCGCGTGGAGATCAGCGACGCCGAGAGGCCAGAAGCCCCCCTGCAGGGGCTCGTGATCACGGGGAACTTCCTCTTTGATCCAGCCGAACCTTTGGATGTGCGCCAAGGCCTGATCCAGGCCGGAGCCCAAGCGGGGGACCTCGGCGACATCTGGATGCGGGGTGACCGCGGGGCCCAACTGATCCTGCGGCAGGAAGTCGCAGAGGCCTGGGGGGGACGAACCGCTCTGGTGCGCAGCGTTGAGATCAGCACTGAGGCCGTGGCCGTCAGCGCCCTGCAACTCCCCGCCAGCCGCACCCCGAAGCAACTCAGCAGCGTCGAAGCCTCACTGCGCCTGGATGCCGTGGCCTCTGCGGGGCTTGGGGTGTCCCGCAGCAAGATGGCCGACTGGATCCGGGCGGGGGCCGTTCGGGTGAATTGGTCCGTCATCACCAGCCCCAGCCGAGAGCTCAAGCAGGGCGACCGGGTCCGCCTCGATGGCCGAGGGGAGCTGGAGATCCTCGAGATTCAGCCCACCAAACGGGAACGCTGGCGCCTGGTGATGCAAAGACGCTGATCCACCGACTGCTAGGTTCCTCAAGCCGAAAGGCTTCTGAGGGCGATTAGCTCAGAGGTAGAGCACTACCTTGACACGGTAGGAGTCACTGGTTCGATTCCAGTATCGCCCACTTTTTAATTCGCTCCCGAGCATCAAGGCCATGCCAGTGACCGTGGTTCTCGGGCTGGGCCGGTCGGGTCTTGGGGCCGCACGGTTACTGGCACGGCGGGGAGCCAACGTTCTGGTGCTGGAAAGCGGCCAGGGGGCTGAGCATCAGCGCAAGGCCGAGAACCTCCGCGGCGAAGGGATCGCGGTGGAGCTGGGCAAGCCCCTGGCACCCGAGAGCTTTGAGCCGCTCCTGACGGACTGCGCGCGGGTGATCGTCAGCCCGGGCATCCGTTGGGATCACCCGACCTTGATCTGGCTGCGGCAGCAAGGAATCCCCACCAACGGTGAGATCAGCACCGCCTGGGAAGCCAGCGGTTCGACCCCTTGGATTGGCATCACCGGGACCAACGGCAAGACCACGGTCACCCATCTGGTCGCTCACCTGCTCAAGCAGGGGGGCATCGACGCGCCGATGTGCGGCAATGTCGGCCACTCCGCCGCGGAGTTGGCCCTCGAACGCTTCTCTGACGGACAGACCCGCCCCCAGGCCCTGGTGGTGGAACTGAGCAGTTATCAAATCGAATCCGCCCCGGAGCTGGCTCCGGCCATCGGCCTCTGGACCACGCTGACTCCGGATCATCTGGAGCGGCACGGAACGCTCGAGAACTACAGAGCGATCAAACGGGGACTGCTGGAGCGCTCTGCGATCCAAGTGCTGAATGGGGATGACCCTGACCTCTGCGCGCACGCCGCCACCTGGCCGAACGCCCGCTGGATCACCGCGTCATCCCGGGAGGCAGCCCTGGCCAAAGGAATCGACCCCTGGCTTTGGATCGAGGGCAATCAGGTCATGGAGCGCAGCGGCGCCCTACTCCCAGCCAACGCCCTGGCCATGCCGGGGGCCCATAACCGCCAGAACATGCTGATGGCCCTGGCCGTGGGATTGGAGCTGGGCCTCAGCGGCCCGGCGATGGAAGCGGCCCTACGGGCCTTCCCCGGCGTCCCCCACCGACTCGAGCTGATCCGCAGCCTCGATGGGGTCGACTGGATCAACGACAGCAAAGCCACCAACTACGACGCCGCCGAGGTGGCCCTGCGGGCCGTCGAAGGTCCCCTTGTGGCCCTGGCCGGCGGGGAGGCCAAGCAGGGCGATGCCAGCGCCTGGATCGCGGCGCTTCAACGCAGCGCCAAGGCCGTAGTGCTCTTCGGTGCCGCCCAATCCCACTTTCAAGAGCTGCTGCTCTCCGGCGGGTACACCGGCGTGATCCAGTGCTGCGACGCCCTCCCTGAAGCGGTGGCTGCGGCACGACAGCTCAGCCAACGGGAACACTGCCGAGCTGTCCTGCTCTCACCGGCCTGCGCCAGCTTCGATCAATACCGCGACTTTGAAGCGCGAGGCGAGCATTTTCGCTCCCTGACCGAGGGCCTCTAGGGGCCTGAACAACCGCCTTACACTCGCGGCCAACGGGACGAGCAGCCTTGGCCTACTGGCTGATGAAGAGTGAGCCGGATGTCTATGGCATCCAGCATCTCCAGCGCGAGGGCACAACGCTGTGGGATGGCATTCGCAACTATCAAGCGCGCAATTTCATGCGCTCAATGTCGATCGGCGATCGCGCTTTCTTCTATCACTCCAACGCCAAACCACCGGGCATTGTCGGGATGATGGAAGTGATCGAGACCGGGATCACTGACCCCTCTCAATTCGATTCAGAGAACAAATACTTCGACCCCAAGTCCAAACCGGAAGCACCCCGCTGGGACTGTGTTCGCCTGAAGTACGTCGGCACCTTTGGCGCCATGCTGAGCCTTGATGCCCTGCGGGAGCAATTCAGCGTCGAGGAGCTGCCGGTGGTGCGCAACGGCAATCGTCTTTCGATCCTGCCGGTCCCGGATGCCAGCGCTGAGCGGCTCCTTGCCCTCCTCGGACCCCTTTGAAGCAAACCCAGATCAAGCCGGGGCGAGCCTTGCTCGACAGCCTCAGCCAACTGAGGGCCCACCCGCGGATTGTTCTTGGATTTACGGCCAGCCTGTTTGGCCTGCATCTGTTGGGTTGGGTCTTGTTCGGCCTGGGGGAAGCCATCAGCAACGCTGGACTCTCCCTGCTGACCCGGCTGATCGGGATTGCGCTCTATGCCATCAGCCTGATCTGGTTGATCGATGGCCTCACCCGAGCGGGATTGGATCTCAGTCGCGGCCTGGCCCCCAAGGCCGACGCCCTCTACCGCTGGCACGGTGCCTGCAGCTGGCACCTCACCCGAGGGGTCCTGCGCCTCACCGCCGCCCTCAGCCTGATCGTGTTGACGAGCTTTCTGAGCTGGTCCCTGCTGCTGCTGATTGCTGAGCCTCTGGCGCCCCTGCCCCTGGTGGTTGGCGTCATCCTCGGGGGGGGACTCGCCCTCAGTCAGCTCTTCAATGCCTGCCTAGTGGTGGCGGAAGGCCTTGGAGCGACCCAAGCCTTCCGGGCAGGCTTTGTGCTGCTGGAGCAGCAAGGGCCGGGCCTGCTGGCTCTCTCGGCGGTGCTGCTGGCCATCACAGGCCTGCCCTTCATCCTGGGCCTCCTGAGTGAACTGCTCTGGGATGGCTCGGGCCTGCTGATCACCTGCGCGGTGGTGGTGCCATCCCTCTGCCTGATGGCCACGACCGTGACCAACAGCTATGTCCAATGGCGCCGGATCAGGCGAGGGGCTCGCTGAAGCGCGATTGCTGCGGGAAGAGGTTCGCCAGATAGCAACGGGTGATCTCACGGGTCTGCACGCCGTTCTGGACCAGAAAGCCGGCCAGGGCCGCCTGGAAGAGGCGGTATTGGTCCCAGTTGGGGTGGGCCTCAATGAAGCCCTGCATGGACTGAAGCAGGGGCTCGGGAACCTCAGCGCACATGCTCACCGTGCCAGTTGCTTCCATGCCGTTCCTGCGGTCGATGAGCACTAGTTCCCCACAACGCGAGGGAACCGTCAACACCGCCCTGATCGAGCCATTCCCAGGGGATCTCAGGGCTAGATCACAGCAGCCCGAGCGGGTTTGCGCCCTACAGCGGGGAGCGCGCCAGCACCCCTGTCAGGCCCCCAGGGCTTGTCAACAGGGCTTGCCGAATTGATGGCCGTTCTCCCCAGGCGACCGCGGCGGCTGCCCACTGGCGCCCTCAGGCTGTGGAAAACCAGTGCAAAACCCTGGGGAAGAGGCGCGCTCGGCTGGGAGAAAAACGGAGATCAGCAGTCCTGATCAGAGCGATGATCTCATCAGCAATCTCACCCCTGCCGCCATGGCCATCGCCCTGTTTGGAACCGGCCTGCTAGGGGGTGCGATCGCCCGGCGGCTCCTCGAGGGTGAGCAGGAACTCTGGGTCTGGAACCGCTCGCCGGAGCGCTGCCAAGACTTGATCCAGGCGGGAGCCCGCAGCGCCGCCACGGCCCAGGAGGTGGCCGAGCAGGCGGACTGGCTGATCACCGTGCTGAGCGATGGACCCAGCACCTCGGCACTGCTTCTCGGGGACCTGGATCAGCAGCTCGACGGCCGCACCGTGATCCAAATCGCCACGATCGGCCCCGAGGAAAGCCAGGCCCTGGCCGATGGCGTGGCAGCGCGCGGCGGGCGCTACCTGGAAGCTCCAGTCCTGGGCAGCAAACCGGAAGCACTCCTCGGCCGGCTGCAACTGATGGCGGGAGGCGAGCCTGCGGTCTTTGCCGCGGCCCAACCGATCCTGACCCAACTCAGCGAAGCCCCCAGGCGGCTTGGAGCCGTGGGCAGCGCCATGGCCTGCAAGCTGGCCCTCAACCAGCTCATCGCCAGCCTCACCCATGCCTTCAGCCTCTCGCTGCATCTGGTGCAGCGCAGCGGGGTGGAGGTGGAGGCCTTCATGGAGATCCTGCGCGGAAGTGCCCTCTACGCCCCCACCTTCGACAAAAAACTGGAGCGGGAACTCGCGGGCGACTACGGCAACCCCAACTTCCCCACGGCCCACCTGCGCAAGGACCTCGCCCTCTTCCTCCAGGCCACGCAAGCCGCAGGACTGAATGGCGACGGGCTCGAAGGACTCCTGCACCTGCTGCAAGGCTCCACTGCAGCAGGCCTCGATGGGCTGGATTACTGCGCCCTGCACGCCCTCACAGCTGGCCATGGAGCTGAGAGAGCGCCGCGGTAAAGCCAGCGGCTGCCTCCCGGCTCCAGCTGCCCTCGATCGCCCGCTGCCCCGGCCCAGGGGTGAGCATCACCCGCAACGCCCAGCCCTGGCGATCGCCATCGAGGGCCATCCACCAGCCCTCCCGTTCGAGCTCAAGCTCGATCGCTTCTTCGGCCATCAGTTGATCAATCAGCTGACGGTGCTGGTCGATGAGCGCGCCCAGGCCATCGCGGAGACTGCAGGCTTCGGCCTCACTGAGCTCCACCGCCCAGCCATCTCCTCCGATCAACACGGAAAAAGGGTGACGGCCGGCATCCCATGCCAACCGCCACCCTTCTCCTTCGCGTTCAATCACGGTCACCCGGGAGCGAACCGCATCCGTTGAGGCTCAACCAGGAAGCAGATCGGGCTGGTCCTGCTCGTCGCTCAGCTCGATGATGGCGCGCTGCACGGGCTTCACCATCGAATCCTCCAGCAGACCGTCGAAGTCATCGAAACGACGCTGCTTGGCGCGGAAGGCGATGCGGACGGTGGTCAGGTAGCGGTTGCTGGACTGCCGAACGAGATTCTCAGCGCGCTGCGCGAGCTCTTTGGGGCTGACGTTGACGCCGAGATACATGCACTATTCGCCGATCGACTCATCGTAGGTCAGCAGACTGCTGGATAAGGGAACGCTGACGGGGAAGACCATCGGCTCCTCCCCAGCCACCACCAGACGAATCTCGCGGGCCAGCTGAAGCGCCTCCAGCGGTGGCCTAAGTAGATCGATCACGCCACAGACCATGGCGCGGTGGGCGAGATCCCTGCACTCGATCCGCAAGGAGCCCCAACCGCGGGACAGCCGCGCGGCGAGGAGAGGATCCAGGCGACGCGCCTGCTCGGGGTCCTCCCGATAGAACGACCACAGGGCAACAGCAACCCGCTCCATGACCCAAGACAAGTCCCGCTTGTCTCACCATGAAGTCTGGTTTTGCGTCACCCTCTAGACGGCAGTTTCCCTTCAGCTTTGGCCAATGGCCGGCACCCTTGCCATTGACCTCGGCAGCACCACCACGGTGGTGGCCCATCAAGGCGCCGGCGATCAGAGCGCCTGCCTGCTGCCGCTGCCGCCCTTCAGCAGCAGCGATCCGGTCGTCATCCCCAGCCTGATCTGGTTGGCGGATCGGGAAACCCGCCAACCGCTGATTGGACGGCAGGTCGTCGAAGGGGGACTCCTGGAGCAGGACGGGCCCCAGCTGCAGCGGGACTTCAAACGCCTGATCGGTCAACCCAGCAGCGGGACCAGTGCCAGCTGGCTGAGCCCAGAACAAAGCGGGCGCCTGCTGCTGGAGCAGATCTGGTCCCATCTACCGGAGGCCCTCGCACCGGATCGCCTAGTGCTGACCGCACCGATCGATGGCTACCGGGGCTACCGCCAGTGGCTGCTGGAGGCCGTCGAGGCCATGGACGTCCCTGATGTGGCCCTGGTGGATGAGCCCACCGCTGCGGCCATCGGTGCAGGCCTCCCCCCGGGCAGCCGTGTGCTGGTGGTCGACGTGGGGGGGGGCACCACCGACCTGTCGCTGGTGGCGCTGCCGGGCGGCGAGGGCCGGGCAGCACCCATCGCCCAACTGCTGCGCTTTGGCGGCCGGACCCTCAACAACAGCCAGCAAACCCTGCGGACCGCCGAGGTCCTGGGGAAGGCCGGACTGGCCATCGGCGGCCGCGATCTCGACCGCTGGATTGCGGCCCATCTCTGCCCGGATTGGACCAGCCCGCCGCGGGGACTGCTCGAGGTCTGCGAAAGGCTCAAGTGCGAATTGAGCGAAGCGGAGGAGGCGCTGGCGCTCTGGACGCCCCAGGACGCCGGCGCCATCCCGCTGCGGCTGCAGCGGGCGGAGCTCCAGCAACTGCTCGAGGAGCGGGGGCTGCTGAGCCTGTTGGACGACTTGCTGGAGAGCGTCCTGGCGGCAGCGCGGGCCGCGGGCGTGCAAGCCGAGGACATTGATGCGGTTCTGCCCGTGGGGGGAAGCGCCCAGATCCCCTTGATTCGCGACTGGATCCAGCAACGGCTCCCTGGCATCCCCCTGCGGGGGAGCCGTCCCGTGGAAGCCGTGGCCCTGGGCGCCTTGAGCCTGACCCCCGGTGTTCGCATCAAAGATGTGCTCAGCCATGGGGTCTCCCTGCGTTGCTGGGATCAGCGCAGCGCTGAACATCGCTGGCATCCGCTGTTCATGGCGGGCCAGAGCTGGCCGATCGAGCAACCCCTGACCATCCGCCTGTCCTGCAGCCAGGCCGAGCAGAGCGCCCTGGAACTGGTGCTGGGCGAACCCCAAGCCGAGGAGCGCAGCGAAGTCGTCTTTGTCGATGGCCTGCCGGTCCTGCGCCGCAACAGCGCTGGATCCGCCCGGGTCCAGGCCTGGCCGCAGGCTCCTGTCCAGATTCCCCTGAGCCCCTGCGGCAGTCCCGGCGAGGACCGCATCGAGCTGCGGTTTTGGATCGATTCGGCCTGCCACCTGCAGGTTGAGCCTTTGGATCTACAGACCCAAATCCGCCAAAGCACGATCGATTTGGGGGCGGTCCGCTAGGCCGGCTCGAACTCTGCCCCTGGCCGCGTGATCACTGGAAGGTCGCTGCATAGAACGGAGCTGGACTCCAGACCCGCCACTTGGCCATCCGCCGACACCGGCTTCCGCGTTTTTGGCTGGTGCTCACCTTGGGCTTGGTGGCATCGGGGGTTGGCGCGGCCTACTGGTGGGAGAAACAACTTCCCACTCGGCTCGATCAAGCGGCCAAAGCCGGGCGACTGGATGACTGCCTGCTCTTTGGCGAACAGCTCTCAGCCCTGCGCTGGCTCGGGGGCCAAGCCCCCTTGGAACTCAGCCGCTGCCGCCGGCTGAAAGCCGAACAGCTCTGGCTGGCCCAAGAACCAGCCCAGGCTCTGCAACTGCAGCGTCTGCTCGTCAACTCCGGCAACAGCACCCCGGAGGACCAACAGCGCCTGCTGACTTGGCAACAGCAACTGGAGACCGAAGCCCTGTCCCTCTACCGCCGTGGACAACTGGATCGGGCCTTGGCGGTGCTCAAGAGCCTGAATGCCGACCAAAACCCCCAAGGCACTGCCCTGGGCGATCAACTCCGTGAGGACTGGAGCCGAAACCGGTTTCAAAAGGAGCGCGCCGCCCGGCTGATCCCCCAAGAGCGCTGGTGGGAAGCCCTCGATGCCCTCAATCGCATCGAACATCCCTGGTGGAAACAACACACCCAAGCCCTACGCCAACAGGTCGAGGGGGGAATCGAGGGGCTGCGCAAGCGCGACCACGGCGAGCACGACTCCCATGGAGGCCTGGGCTCCAACGTCCCCGAGGCCCAGCTCAGCCGACTCGTCAGCCAGAAGCTCAGCCAAGGGCTGGATGACTGGCAAGCCTTCAGCCAAGCCTGCGCCGAACTGGGGGGACAGGTCATCGAGGATGGGCCCGAGACAGCCTGCAGGCGTTAATCACGCGTGACAGGATGGCCACCACTTCAGGGCGATCCTTCATGCAGGCGGGAGATCAAGTCACGGTCAGCCAGAGCGTTGTGGTCTTCCACCACCCGCAGCACCGCGGCCAGGCCTTCGATCTCAAGGGCCAGCAGGGGGAGGTCTTCCAGGTCCTGAACGACTACAAGGGCCGCACCATCAGCCCGACCATGCCGGTGATCGTGGCCTTCGGAAAGTTCCGCGCCCACTTCCGCGCCGATGAACTCGAGGCGGTGGCCTGAGGGCCAGCCCTAGGGCTCACCTTTTAAGAGGAACACCCCCTCTTCGCCGTCGATCCCCTTGAGGCAGAGGGCGATCAGCTCCTGGCGGTTCGTCGGGACCACGCGACCACAGAAGTCCGGCTGAATCGGCAGCTCCCGGTGGCCGCGGTCCACCATCGCCAGCAGCGAAACCCGCTTGGGACGGCCCCAGGCCTGCAGCGCCTCAAGGGCCGCGCGCACGGTGCGCCCCGTGAAGATCACGTCATCCACCAGCACCACCTCCTTGCCATCGAGGCTCGACGGCAAGGAGGTCGGCGTCACCAGGCGTGTACCGACGCGGTCCAGGTCATCGCGGTGAAAGGTGGGATCGACACTGCCGCAATCCACCGGATGCCCCGAGAGCTGCTCCAGCAACTGAGCCAAAACCTCGGCCAAGGCAACCCCTCGGGTTGGGATACCCAGCAAGACCAGATCGCGGCTGTCATCGACGCTCTCCAGCACCTGGGAGGCCAAGCGGTTCAGGGTCCGTCCCAACTCAACCGCTGACAGGATTTCAACGCGATCAACGGCCATGGGTCTCAGAAGGGAGCGCGATGGGCGTGGGAACCCATGGTGTAGCCAAAAGCTGACGCAACCATGCTGAGGACTGGCTCAGCGCAAGGCAAGAGGTAGGTTGGACTCATCTGGTCGTGCAGGGAAAGGCGGGGTTTTATCGGGTGACAGCCATACCGTCCACCGAATCGAGCTCGCACAACGCGGGGACCGCAGCAGGTCCTTCGCAGTCCTCCCAGAACGGAGCGATTGCGCCTGTTGTGCTCTGCATCCTGGATGGATGGGGCTACCGCCACGACGACAGCCATAACGCCATCCGGGCGGCCCAAACCCCGGTGATGGATGCCCTTTGGCACGCCTATCCCCACACCCTGATCGAAGCCAGCGGCGCCGATGTGGGCCTCCCGGACGATCAGATGGGTAACTCGGAAGTCGGTCACCTGACCATCGGCGCCGGCCGCATCATTCGCCAAGAACTGGTGCGCATCAGCCAGGCCGTGCGCGACGGCAGCATCGCTGAGAACGCAGAACTCAACGCCCTGGCCGATCAACTCCGCGGCAGTGGCAAGACGCTGCATCTGATCGGCCTCTGCTCCGACGGTGGCGTCCATAGCCACATCGACCACCTAGGGGGCCTGCTGCAGTGGGCCAAGGCCCGCGGCCTCAAGGAGGTCTGCATCCACGCCATCACCGATGGCCGTGACACTCCGCCACAAAGCGCCGAGCCTTTCCTCAGCACGATCGAAGCCCAGATCGAGAAAGCAGGAATCGGCCGAATCAGCACCCTCTGCGGGCGCTACTGGGCGATGGATCGTGACAACCGCTGGGAGCGCACCGAAAAGGCCTACCGCCTGCTCACCGAAGAGGGAACGATCAGCGAACTCTCGCCCCAGGAGGTCCTGAAGGCGTCCTACGGCGAGGAGATCTACGACGAATTCCTCGAGCCCACCCGACTGGCTCCCGGCGCGATCGAATCCGGGGACGGTGTGGTGCTCTTCAACTTCCGCCCTGACCGCGTCCGCCAGCTGGTCAAAGCGCTTGTGGTGGAAGGCTTTGACGGCTTTGAGCGGACGTTAATCCCCCACCTGAACGTCGTTACCTTCACCCAATACGAAGCCGGCCTGCCGGTGAGCGTGGCCTTCCCCCCTGAGTCCCTCGATGGTCTGCTGGGCCAGGTGGTCTCCGAAGCCGGACTGCGGCAGTTCCGCACGGCAGAAACCGAGAAGTATCCCCACGTCACCTACTTCATGAACGGGGGCATCGAGCAGCCCTACCCCGGCGAGGACCGTCACCTGGTCCCCTCCCCTCGCGTCGCCACCTACGACCAGGCTCCAGCGATGTCCGCCGAGCAGCTGACCGACAACTGCATCTCCGCGGTCAACAAGGGGATCTATTCCCTGGTGGTGATCAACTACGCCAACCCCGACATGGTGGGCCACACCGGGGCGATGGAAGCCACCGTTGAAGCCATCGGCGCAGTCGACCGGAGCGTGGGCCGCCTGCTCGAGGCCACCAACCGTATGGGCGGCACCCTGATCGTGACCGCCGACCACGGCAACGCCGAGCTGATGGAAGGCCCCGATGGCCTGCCCTGGACCGCCCACACCACCAACCCCGTCCCCCTGATCCTGGTGGAGGGCGAAAAGCGCAAGATCCCCGGCCACGGCACCGCCGTCGAACTGCGCAGTGGTGGTGGCCTGGCGGATGTGGCCCCGACCCTGCTGGAGATCCTGGGCCTGGAGCAGCCGAGCCGCATGACTGGCGCCTCCCTGATCACGCCCCTGGGCAGCCCAAGCCAACCGAGCCGCATCCCTCAGACCCTCGGCGTCTAGTCACTGCCTAGGCTGCATCGATGATTCAAACCACCCTCACCTGGATCTGGCTCAGCAGTGGTGCACTGCTGGTGATCACCGTTCTCCTGCACAGCCCCAAGGGGGATGGCATGGGTGGCATCGCCTCCAGCGGCAGCTCGATGTTCAGCAGCGCCCGCAGCGCTGAAGCGACCCTGAACCGCATCACCTGGACCCTGCTCGCCATCTTCATGGGACTGGCCACGGCACTCAGCGCCGGCTGGTTCAAAGGTCTCTAACGCGATGACACGACGGGGATTGCTCGCCTCCTTGGCCCTGCTGGTGGGCGGTAAATCGGCGGATGCTGCCAGCAAGGCAGCTGATCCTCAGTGGCAACTCACGGATGCCCAGTGGAAGGCACGCCTGTCTCCAGCGGCGTACCAGGTCCTGCGTCAGGAGGGGACCGAGCGTCCTTTCTCAAGCCCCCTGAACAACGAAAAACGCGCCGGCATCTTCCACTGCGCCGGTTGTGATCTACCGCTGTTCAGCTCCAAGGCGAAGTACGACAGCGGCACCGGCTGGCCCAGCTTCTGGGAGCCCCTGGCCAATGCGATCGAGACCAAGGTGGACTTCAAATTGATCGTCCCCCGGACCGAATACCACTGCCGCCGCTGCGGCGGCCATCAGGGCCACGTCTTCGGTGACGGACCTCGCCCCACCGGCAAGCGCTACTGCAACAACGGGGTGGCACTGACCTTTACCCCCAACGCCTGAGGGCAGACAGCAAAAAGCCAGGGATGCTGTGCTCAGAACAGCTGAGGCGAACCGACACGCTCGGCGTAGGCCTCTTCGCCGTGTTCAGCCACATCAACGCCGAGGTTTTCAGCGTTTTCGCCGACACGGAACTGAACACCTAGGCCCCGCAGGACACCGGCAATTAAGAGGGTGCCAAGGGCAGCCAGACCGTAAGCCACCAGAACCGCCTGCAGCTGACCCAGCACCAGGGCTCCACGGCCCTCTTCCGCCAGAACCTGACCGGCGGGGTGGGAGGCGATCAACTCAGCGTTGGCAAAGACGCCGGTGAGCATGGCGCCCGCGGTGCCGCCGACGCCATGGACGGCATAGGTGTCGAGGGAATCGTCAAAGCGCAGCTTCACCTTGACCTGGACCGAGACGTAGCAGAGGACGGCGGTGATCGCACCGATGGCCATGCCCGAGCCGATGGTCACAAAACCAGCGGCGGGGGTCACGCCCACCAAGCCAGCCACAGCCCCGGTGGCCATGCCCACGGCGGTGGGCTTGCCGTCGCGCCAGGTCTCCACCACCGACCAGGCCACCAGACCCGCAGCGGCAGCGACGTGGGTGGTGGTGAAGGGAATCTCGGCGCCGCCAACAGCCAGCTGGCTGCCGCCGTTGAAGCCGAACCAACCGAACCAGAGCAACCCAGTACCCAGCAGGATCTGGGTCACGTCATGGGGAGGACGGATCGCCTTGGGCCACTGACGGCGCGCACCGATCAGACCGGCCAGCACCAATGCGGTCACACCTGAGCTGATGTGCACCACGGTGCCACCGGCGAAATCGAGGTCTTTGCCCAGGAAGCCGCCGCCCCAGACCATGTGGGCCAGCGGGGAATAGACCAGCAGCAGCCAGATCGGCGTGAACAGGCACCAGAAGCGGAAGCTGATGCGCTCCACCAGGGCACCGGAGATCAGGGCCGGCGTGATGATCGCGAACATGCCCTGGAACAGGGCAAAGGTCAGGCCGGGAACCGCCAGACCATCCCAAACCTCAGGCAGACGCTCGAGCAGGGCAAAGGTGAAGGGGTTCCCCACCACCGCCTGGGCCGCACCGCCATCGGCGAAGGCCAAGCTGAAACCAAAGCTGGCCCAGACCAAGGTGGCGATGCCCATCATCACGAAGCTCATCGCCATCGTGTTGAGCACGTTGCGCCCCTGAACAAAGCCGCCGTAAAAGAAGGCCAGACCAGGGGTCATCAAGAGCACCATCGCCGCTGAGATCAGCAGCAGGGTGTTGTCGGAGCTATCCAGCGAGGATTCTGCCGCCTGGGCTGGCAAGAACGCACCCAGCAGGAACTGCAGCGCAGGAACGGTGAGGAGAGCGATCAGCAATCGGCGCTGTCGCGAAAGAAACGGCACGCGAATTCATTTGGTGATGACGGCTACCGTTTCAGACAGCGCAGGAGATGGACTGTTCGCAGCGAACACTTTCATGGGTCCTGGACGATCCGTGTCCGCTCAGACCTCGGCTTCCCCACCCTGGGCAGCACGCAGGCGATCCATCCCCGCCGAGGCCATGCGCTGGGACCGGTTGATCGCCTTAACAATGAAGAACAGCACCCAGCCCACAATCAGGGAATTGAGCAGCACATTCAGCCTGTCCAATCAGGAGCTGCCCACCGGCATAGGGAATCTCCCACTTTTCCCAGCCGCCATTGCGAATCAGGGGATTCACCAATGGCATCAACAGGTCTTTCGTGAGCGCATCGACGATCTGCTGAAACTGGGTGCCCACCACCACCGCAATGGCCAGGTTCAGGGCATTGCCCTTCTGAAAGAAGAACTCCGTGAATTCCTTCAACCAGCGACGAAAAGCGAGCATGAAAGACCTGGGAAAGCAGGCCTTCATTCGAACACGGGTGACTCAAAGCCCCTAAGTCTTCAGCCCTTGGAGTCGGGCTCTTGAAGACCGGAGCGCAGAAAAGCAACGCTCTTCTGAACACGCTCGATCTCATAGTCCGTCTTCACCTTCTGCTTCTCGAGAAGCTCCACTCGCTTCAAGAGGTCCTCCAGCAGCTTGTTCTGAAGTGACTCCACCTGGACCAGCCGCTTCTTCCGATCGGGGTCCGCCGGTCCAGGGGAGACCGCTCCATCTAGAACAGCACCCTCCGTCTCTAGATACACCTCCGCAAGGCGCTCAAGAACCTTGGTGTACTGCCTGCCCTGCCGCCGGCAGAGCTCCCGAAAGCGATCGAGAACCTCAGGCCTGAAGTTCGCAGCAAAAGCACCAGGACGCGGCACAGCCAAGACTCACATAGCCGAAACAATACGTCCGCCTCTTCACGACCATTCCCCTGCTCAATGGCGAGCATTTGCACCCGCACCAGCTCGCCCTCGCGGCAAGACAAAAGCGGCCCTGTGGCATAGCTCTGCATTGCAGCGCCTAGACAAATAGTCCTGGCAGGACTGGGATCGCCCTGATCCACGCCGAGCGATAGGCACAAAAAAGGGGCACGGATGTGCCCCAGATGCATTGCAATGACTGAAGGTTCATCGGGGAGGGGTCACCCTCTCCCCGACCGGCCTCAGTAGTCGAAGTCGCCGCCGCCCATGCCGCCGCCGGCAGGAGCTGCTTCCTTCTTCTCGGGCATGTCAGCCACGATGCACTCGGTGGTCAGGACCATGCCTGCAATCGAGGCAGCGTTCTGCAGACCGGAGCGGGTCACCTTGGCGGGGTCCACGATGCCGGCAGCCAGCATGTCGACGTACTCACCAACGGCGGCGTTATAGCCCTCGTTGAAGGGCTTGTTCTTGACGTGCTCGGCCACGACGGAGCCGTTCACACCGGCGTTCTCAGCGATGCGCTTGAGGGGAGCGGTCAGGGCGGAAGCCACGATGGTGGCGCCGATCAGCTCTTCGCCGGACAGGTTGGCCTTGGCCCAATCCTCGAGGGCGGGAGCCAGGTGAGCCAGGGTGGTGCCACCGCCAGGAACGATGCCCTCTTCAACGGCCGCCTTGGTGGCGTTGATGGCGTCTTCCAGGCGCAGCTTCTTGTCCTTCATTTCGGTCTCGGTGGCGGCACCCACCTTGACCACGGCCACACCGCCGCTCAGCTTGGCCAGACGCTCCTGCAGCTTTTCCTTGTCGTAGGTGGAGTCGGTCTCATCCATCTGCTTGCGGATCTGCTCGCAGCGGGCCTTCACAGCCACCTCGTTGCCTTCGGCCACGATGGTGGTGGTGTCCTTGTTGATGGTGATGCGGCGGGCGGTACCCAGCATCTCCAGCTTGGCGTTCTCCAGCTTGAGGCCGGCGTCCTCGGTGATCAGCTGACCGTTGGTCAGAACAGCAATGTCCTCGAGCATGGCCTTACGGCGATCGCCGAAGCCAGGGGCCTTCACAGCCGCCACGTTCAGGACGCCACGCAGACGGTTGACCACCAGGGTGGCCAGGGCTTCCTTCTCGATGTCCTCAGCGATGATCAGCAGAGGCTTGCCGGTGCGAGCGATCTGCTCGAGCACGGGCACCAGGTCCTGGACCAGACCGATCTTCTTGTCGGTCAGCAGGATGTAGGGCTCCTCCAGAACCGCTTCCATCCGCTCGGTGTCGGTGGCGAAGTAAGGGGAGATGTAGCCCTTGTCGAAGCGCATGCCTTCGGTGACCTCCAGCTCGGTGGTCATCGACTTGCCTTCCTCGAGGGAGATCACACCCTCTTTGCCGACCTTGTCCATGGCGTCGGCAATCATGCGGCCGACTTCCTCGTCGTTGCCGGCGGAGATGGTGCCGACCTGGGCGATGGCGTTGGAGTCGCTGATGGGCTTGGCGTTCTCCTTGATCTTCTCGACCAGGAATTCAGCTGCCTTATCGATGCCCTTCTTCAGGGTGATGGCGTTGGCGCCAGCAGCAACGTTGCGCAGACCGGACTTGACCATGGCGTGGGCCAGGACGGTCGCGGTGGTGGTGCCGTCACCGGCGGCGTCATTGGTCTTGGAGGCGGCCTGACGGATCAGGGCGACACCGGTGTTCTCGATGTGATCCTCGAGCTCGATCTCCTTGGCGATGGTAACGCCGTCGTTGATGATCTGAGGAGCGCCGAACTTCTTCTCGAGAACGACGTTGCGGCCCTTAGGACCAAGGGTCACGGCAACGGACTCAGCCAGGATGTCGATGCCTTTTTCGAGGGCGCGGCGGGCCTGCTCGTTGTAAATAATGCGCTTAGCCATGGGAGGCGAATCTCGCGGTAGGGGTGGTTAGAAGACGGTGTTGAGGCTCAGTTGACGACAGCCAGGATGTCCTTCTCGGAGAGGAGCACGTACTCGTCGCTGCCGAGCTTGATGTCGGTGCCGGCGTACTTGCTGTAGAGCACCTTGTCGCCAACGCTCACTTCAGGAGCCTGACGAGAACCGTCGTCGTTGCGCTTGCCGGGGCCCACCTGAACCACCTCGCCCACCTGGGGCTTTTCTTTGGCGGTGTCGGGCAGAAGGATGCCACCGGCAGTCTTCTCTTCGGACTCAGAGACCTTGATGAAGATGCGATCGCCCAGGGGCTTGACGGTGGAAACGCTTAGGGAAACAGCAGCCATGGATGGAATTCGGGTTGGTTGGCGAAACCATTGGCATGGCGCCAGAGACGCTGCCAGGGTCGCGGCGTAAAAACGCCTAGGAACGCGAGTTAGCACTCACATCCCCTGAGTGCCAAGTTATGGGCGCGCTTCCCGAGTCCACAACCACCCCGCGGGGCGGGTGACCGAACAGGGCAGGGGAGGGGTGACGGGGTGCAGGGGCGCGGTGGTATGTTTGCGCCGCTTCAGGCGGGCTGCGTCCCGCTGTGCGTCCTGCGACTTCTCCTTTAAATGGCTGCTGCTACTGCCACCGGCACCAAAGGCATCGTCCGGCAGGTGATCGGACCGGTGATCGACGTTGAATTCCCGGCCGGCAAGCTGCCAAAGATCTATAACGCTCTCCGCATCGAGGGCAAAAACTCGGCTGGTCAAGACGTTGCTCTGACCGCTGAGGTTCAACAGCTGCTCGGCGACCACCGCGTCCGCGCCGTCGCCATGAGCGGCACCGACGGCCTGGTCCGCGGCATGGGCGCTCTGGACACCGGTGCTCCGATTTCCGTTCCCGTGGGTGAGGCCACCCTCGGCCGCATCTTCAACGTGCTCGGTGAGCCCGTTGATGAGCAGGGCCCGGTGAACACCACCACCACCGCCCCCATCCACCGCGAAGCTCCCAAGCTGACCGACCTCGAGACCAAGCCCAAGGTGTTCGAGACCGGCATCAAGGTGATCGACCTGCTGGCTCCCTACCGCCAGGGCGGAAAAATCGGCCTCTTCGGCGGTGCCGGCGTGGGCAAGACCGTGTTGATCCAGGAGCTGATCAACAACATCGCTAAAGAGCACGGCGGTGTGTCCGTGTTCGGTGGCGTGGGTGAGCGCACCCGCGAGGGCAACGACCTCTACGAGGAATTCAAGGAATCCGGCGTGATCAACGCCGAGGACCTCTCCAAGTCGAAGGTGGCCCTCTGCTACGGCCAGATGAACGAGCCCCCCGGCGCCCGCATGCGCGTCGGTCTCTCGGCTCTGACCATGGCTGAGCACTTCCGCGACGTGAACAAGCAGGACGTGCTGCTGTTCGTCGACAACATCTTCCGCTTCGTTCAGGCCGGCTCCGAAGTCTCCGCACTGCTGGGCCGCATGCCTTCCGCTGTGGGCTACCAGCCCACCCTCGGCACCGACGTCGGTGAGCTGCAGGAGCGCATCACCTCCACCCTCGAGGGTTCCATCACCTCGATTCAGGCTGTGTACGTGCCTGCGGACGACCTGACCGACCCCGCACCGGCTACCACCTTTGCTCACCTGGACGCCACCACCGTGCTGAGCCGCGGCCTGGCTTCCAAGGGCATCTACCCCGCTGTGGATCCCCTGGATTCCACCAGCACCATGCTCCAGCCCTCCGTTGTGGGTGACGAGCACTACCGCACCGCCCGCGCTGTGCAGTCCACCCTGCAGCGCTACAAGGAGCTCCAGGACATCATTGCGATTCTGGGTCTGGACGAACTGTCCGAAGACGACCGTCGCACCGTGGACCGCGCCCGCAAGATCGAGAAGTTCCTCTCCCAGCCCTTCTTCGTGGCTGAGATCTTCACCGGCATGCCCGGTAAGTACGTGAAGCTCGAGGACACCATCAAGGGCTTCAACATGGTTCTCTCCGGTGAACTGGATCACCTGCCCGAGGCTGCCTTCTATCTGGTGGGCAACGTCGACGAAGTGAAGGCCAAGGCGGCCAAGATCCAAGCCGACGCCAAAGGTTGATCCGGAGCGTTAGCTGATGTCTCTCACCCTCCGCGTTCTGGCTCCAGACCAGAGCGTCTTCGACGGCCCTGCCGACGAAGTGATCCTTCCCTCCACCACGGGCCAACTGGGCATTCTTCCCGGTCACGTCTCCCTGCTCACCGCCCTCGACTACGGGGTGCTGCGTGTGCGCGAGAACAACGACTGGAAAGCCATCGCCCTCCAGGGTGGTTTTGCCGAGATCGAAGCGGATGAAGTCACCGTCCTGGTGAACACCGCTGAACTCGGTAGCGCTATCAACGCCGACGAAGCCAACAAAGAACTGGAAGCCGCCACCGCTGCTGCCAACCAGTTCGAAGGTCAGGCCGCCAGCACCGAGAAGCTCAAGGCCCAACAAGCCGTCTCCCGTGCCCGCGCTCGGGTTCAAGCGGCAACCCTGAACAACTGAGCGCTGCCTTCAGTTGCACGCAATAGCGCCCCAAATGGGGCGCTTTTTTATGCTCAGCCCACAGATCCCAAGCCATGGGCCTCGGCACGACTCTCGGCAGGCAGCTGCGCCAATGGCAGATCCAGAACCCTGAGGCGCTGCAAAGCGGACGGGCGATCGCCAATCGCCTCATCGATGCCCTCGGCGCGGAGGACGCGCTCAAGGGTCCGATTCGAGACCTTGCCAACCAACCCCTGCTGCTGCAGCTGCTCCATGGCAGCGGCGCCAGCCAAACCAGTGCCCGCGCCAGCCTGGGGGCACACATTCGACAGACCTACTCCGCCGAGGTCCAAAGCGAGCTTCAGGATCTGCTCGACGCCGCCTGCGGGACAAGCGAGCCTGCGGCCGTCCCACCGCGCCAGAGCGTTGCGGCCGCTCCTGCCGCAACGGCCCTCAAGGGTCTGGAACCACTCGCCCCAGGGCTGGCCCTCTCAGCCTGCGGCGCCTTGGTGCTGAGCTGGTTCGGCCAGGAACTGGACCGGCTGATCTTTGATAGCTGGGGCTGGAGCGGGGGTCTGGTGCTGGTGCTGAGCCTGGCCGGCCTGGCCGTCGGACCGTGGCGCAGCAGCCTGAGGCGACGCTGGAGTCTGAGCAGCGAGCAGGCCTCACAACCGCGGCAGGTCTGGCGCTGGATCAGTTCCCCCTGGGTCCATGGCAGCGATCTCGAAGCCGCGGTGAATCTGGCCGTGCTGCTGATCGTCCTGGGGAACTCGCCCCTGCCCCTCGGCCAGGTGATCCTGCGCTACAGCCTGACGGCCCTGGCCTGCCTGAGCCTGGCCGCACTCTGCGCCCAACGCTGGAGCGTCCAACGAACCTGGAGCGGATCCGCCGGGCCGGTCTGTGCCTTGATCGGCCTGGCGGCCGGCTCCAGCCTGCTGCACTGGAAGCTCTTGGTCTTTCGTCCCCTGGGGCTGAGCATCCCGGCTTGGGTACTGCTGCTGTTGGTGGGGGCCCTGCAACTGGGCTGGCAGCTCCCTCGCCAGCAACCCGAGGAACGCAGCACGGCCCTGCAACGCCTGCTGGCCTCCAGCTGCAGTTGGGGACTGATCCTCGGCCTGGTCTGGGCCCTGATCAGCCGGCTGCAGGCAGGGCTCTAGCGGCCTGCTGCATGTAGCGCCCCCAAAGCTGCGCCACCAAGCCACCGCTCGCTCCTGAGGCGGGACGGTTGTCGTCGTTCCCCATCCAAATCGCCGTCAGAACCTTCAGCGAGGGGGAGTAGCCGATGAACAGGGCATCCACGCCGTTGTTGGTGGTGCCGGTCTTGCCGCGAGCATCCGGGACCACCGCCGCCGCTCTGCCCGTTCCGCCCTGGACCACCCCAGCCAACATCTGATCCATCGCCGCAGCCACCTCCGGCCGGATCAACTGGCGAGATCGCTCTCCAATCGGGGTCGTCACACCCCGGGCCGGACAGCGGTCCAGGCTTTTCAGCGATCGGCAGATGCCCAGGTCATAGATGCGGCTGACCCCGTGCACGGGCACCGATCTCCCCCCGTTCGAAACCACGGCATAGGCCCGGGCCATCTCGTAGAGATAGGTCTCCCGGCCGCCCAGCATGGTGTTGTAGTCCGCGTCCAGCGGCGTCGAAATGCCCAGCCGTCGCGCGAGCTTGAGCACCTGGGAGAACCCCGCCCGCTCCGCCAGCCGCAAGGCAACCACGTTCTCCGAACCCGCCAGACCCGCGGCCACGCTGATCGCTCCGGCGGACTGACGACAGCCCCCCACATAGTCCAGTGGGGCACAGGAGATGGACTCGGTCGGTGAGACGCCGGCGGCCAAGGCCGCCAGGAAGGGGAACAACTTGAAGGTCGAGCCGGGCTGGCGCAGGGCCTGAACCCGATCAAAACTCGAGCGGCTGTAATCGCCACCGCCGACGTAGGCCAGGATGTCGCCGGTCTCGGTATTCAGGCTGATCAGCGCCCCCTGGGTAAGCCCCGCCGCGGCCGCGGGCCCCTCCAAAAAACGCTTCAGCTGCTCCTGGGCCAACTGCTGCAGCTTGGGGTTGATCGTGCTCTCCACCGCGTAATTGCCAGCCCCATCACCGCCCCTGAGGTTCAAACCAAAGCGGGTGCCCTCGAGCTCACCAATGACGTAGTCGCTGAAGAAGGGGTAACTGCTGAAGCTCGACTCCCGGCAGGCCGAGGGATCGATGTTCAGGGGCCGTCGCTGGGCATCGATCAGGCCCTGATCGCTCAACCAACCCTGCTCGTGCATCAGCTTCAGCACCAGGTTGCGGCGCTCCAGGCCCGCACCTGGGTCCTCGAGGTTGCAGGGGCTGTAGCCGTTCGGGCTGGGAAGCAGTCCCACCAAAAAGGCCGACTGGCCGACGTCCAGATCGCTGGCGGACTTGCGGAAGTAGAGCTGGGCCGCCTGCTCAAAGCCTTCAGTCCCCAGGCCCAGGTAGGCGCGATCGAGATAGAGCTTGAGGATCTGGTTCTTGCTGAAGCCCACCTCCAGCTGCAGGGCCACCCATAGCTCGCGCAGCTTGCGGGTCAGGCTTAGGTCGCGCCCCACCTCCGGGTAGACCATGCGCGCCACCTGTTGGGTGAGGCCGCTGCCGCCGCCGCTCCCCAAGACAGCGGAGCGCAGGGTGCCGAACAGGTCGATGCCGCTGTTCCAACCAAAGCGGGCCTCCTCGGAAGCCAGCAGGGCCTGGCGCAGGTGCAGCGGATAGGACTGCAAGGACGGCAGCGCCGTGGAGGACCCCTCCTTGGCATCCACCTGCTGACCATCGGCCGCAAAGATCTTGACCGGACCGTCGATGCTGCGGATCCGGGAGCCGCCGCCAATGCTGGCGGCTAGCAGCATGCCACTCACCAACAGGGCTGAGCCCGCCAAGGCCGTGATGCCCACCAGGCGAATCGCCTGCTCCAGGGGGCTGCGGGGGTGGAAGTAGCGCAGCTCAGGCGCCTGGCCCTTGAGGGGCGAGCCCAGCTGCACCGCATCCCCATCCCGCAGCTGAATCCAGCGGATCCGACGATCCCGATGGAACAGGCCATTGGAGGAACCAAAGTCCTCCAAGGCAAAGTCCCGGTCGCTGGGACGCTCCTTCTCGAGGATCGCGTGCACCCGGCTGAGACTCGGATCGCTCAACGGCAGCTCGCAGGCCGGATCACGGCCCAGGCGATAACGCCTGGGCTCAAGCTCGAGCTCCTGGATCTTCCCGTCCTTCACCCAGAGCTCCAGGCGCGCCTGGTGTTCCAGCAATGCAGGCAGGGTGCTCCGCACCGCCTCGGGCCGCTCTCGCCAAGGTCCGCGAAGGGCTGCACGGGCAAAGTCTTTCCAAGCCTCCCGAACGGCCGGTGAGGCAAGACGATCCAAGCGAGAGGAGGTGCTCAGGCGGGTGTTGCAGTCCAGCCATAGGCTAAGACCAGCCCACCTCCGCCCCCCTTCGGTGCAGCGTCAACGGGACCCCTGGGAGCCCTTCCGTCTCTGGTTGGCGATCACGATCGGGCTCTATGCCCTGCGGGCCTTCTTTGCCTTCACCTGGGTGGGTGCGATCCCGGGCTGGATCCTGCTGTTGATGGTGCTCGTGGCGCTGGCGCTGGCCAGCAAAGCGGTCCTCTTCCCCGGGCGTGTCGTGCCCTATCGCGAGGGGGATGGCGGCCTCTGGAACGACCTGCGCGATGACTGGAGACTCTGGTGGGCCCGCCGGCGAGGAGAGCGATGAGCGCCCCCAAAGCCCGCTTGCTACTCGCCAGCGATCCCAGCAAAGCCGCGCCCCTCGATCCCAAACAGCCCCTGACGATCGGCAAGGCTCCGAGCAATCGGCTCTGCCTCGCCAGCCAAACCGGGGTTTCCGATCACCACGCCGTCGTCCGGTTCTCGCAAACCCAGGGCTGGTTGATCTGCGAGTGGCAGAGCAACGACGGCACCTTCCTCGAAGGGCAACGGATTCAACAGTGCCGCCAGCTCGAGGACGGCGATGAGATTCGCCTGGGACTCCAGGGCCCCGTGCTGCAGTTCGAGCTGATCACCACCACTGCGACCAAGCCAGCGCCCAAACCAGCCGCATCCCGCCGAATCGATGTGGATGGGGAAGCGGTGGAGCTGGCCGAGATCCTCTCGGCGGGAGTGCAGAGCCTGCCCCGCCACCCCCATGTTTTCAGCTGGTGGCTGCTGTTCTGCCTCGGGGGGCTGCTGTTGCTGCCCTTCCCGCTGATCTTCTGGCCTTTAGAACTCGGCGCCCTGGGGGGCTGGATCGTGCTGGGTTCCCGCAAGGACCACAGCCTGGTGGTGGTGCTGCGGGATGGCCGTGCCCTACGCCATGGCTTTGCCAACCGCCGCACGGCCCTGGCCCATCGCAACGGCATCCGCAAGGTCCTCGCCAGCCAGGGCCGATGAACAGCCTGCTGCCGCTGGGGACGCGTCTGCCGTTCGACGGCCTCGATCAACCCCTTGAACTCACGCGCCTCCTGGGGGGCGGAACCCAGGGGCAGGTCTACGCCGTGCGCTGCGGTGCGGAGGAGCTCGCCCTGAAGTGGTATTTCCCCAGTTGCATCGCCCGCGACCCACTACTGCGGCAGCGCCTGCAGCAAAGCATTCGCCTGGGGGCTCCCAACGGCGACTTTCTCTGGCCCATGGCACTGCTGGAGCCCAGCGGCGAGAGTCGGCCCCTGATCCGCTGCCAAGAGCCCGGCTTTGGCTACTTGATGCCCCTGCGTCCCAGTGGTTTTCAGGGGGCCCATCTCCATGCCGGCGGGCGGATGGAGATCAGCCTGCAGAACATCCTGCGGGCCTGCTTTCATCTGGCCGATGCCTTCCACGAACTCCACCTCAAGGGGCTCTGTTACAAGGACATCTCCCTGGGGAACCTCTTCCTCAGGCCAGGCGATGGCGCAATCCTGATCTGCGACAACGACAACGTCGCGATCGACGGCCAGGGCGCCGGCAGCGTGCTCGGGACCCCAGGATTCATGGCCCCGGAGGTGCTGCTGGGGGCAGCCAAGCCCAGTGCCAGCACGGATCAATTCAGCCTGGCCGTGCTGCTCTTTCGGCTGCTCACCCGCCACGACCCCTTCCGCGGGCGACAGGAACTGGCGATCCGCTGCCTCGATGAACCGGCCCGGCGCCGGCTCTACGGCGAGGAGGCCCTGTTCATCTTTGATCCAGAGAACCCCGCGAACCGGCCTGATCCGGAGGAACACGCCGCGGCCTTGCTGACCTGGCCGATCTACCCGCGGAGCCTGCAGCAGCTGTTTGAGACGAGCTTTGGCGCGGGGCTTCGCCAACCCGGCATGCGTCCCCTGACCGGGCAGTGGAAACAGGTACTCGCGCGCTGCCTGGACCAACGCCGCCTCTGTCAGCACTGCGGCGAGGAGCTCTTCCACAGCGGACCCTGCTGGAGCTGCGGTCACACCAACCCGGCGGTCCTGCAACTGCAGCTCCCCCGAGGACAGGTGGCGGCCTGCCCAGACAATGACCTCTACCCCCATCACTTCGATGGACGCGACAGCGAGCGGCTCGATCAGCCCCTGGCTCAGCTGGTCGGCCACCCCACGGACCCAAGCGTTGTCGGTCTCAGGAACCTCGGAGCAACGGCCTGGCAAGGCCAGTTGAGCAACGGCCAGATGCTGGAGGTGGAGCCGGGCAAAACCTGTAATGTCGCGGCCCTGCAGCAGCTCAGCACCCAGGCCGGGCCGATCACCCCGATCCGCAGATAAGCCATGCCCTTCCCCAACGTTCGCCTCAGCAACCGCCCGCTGCACTTCATCTACCTCTGCGATTGCTCCGGCTCCATGGCCGCCCAGGGCAAGATGCAGGCCCTGAATCAGGCGATCCGGCAGTCCCTGCCGGGGATGGCGGAGGTGGCCGAGCAAAACCCTGAAGCCCGGGTGCTGGTGCGAGCGGTGCGCTTTGCCGATGGCGCCGCCTGGCATCTGGCCGAGCCCACACCCGTGCAGGAGCTGCAGTGGCGTGATCTCGAGGCCGGTGGCATCACCGCCATGGGGGAAGCGCTGGAGCTGGTGGCCGGCGTGCTGCAGTCCCCGCCGATGGAGGAGCGGGCTCTGCCCCCGGTCTTGGTGCTGATCTCCGATGGCCAACCCACCGACGACTTCGATGCGGGGCTGAGCCAGCTGATGCGTCAGCCCTGGGCCCAGAAGGCCGTGCGACTGGCGATTGCCATGGGCCATGACGCCGACCTCGAGGTGCTGCAGCAGTTCATTGGTCCTGAGCCCAGCGGTGGCGGCAAGTCGCCGCGGCGACCGCTGCAGGCCAGCAATGCCACAACCCTGGCGCAGTACATCCAATGGGCCTCGACCGCCGTGGTCGGAGCGGCCTCCATGCCCGCCAGCCGGCTGGATGACACGCCGCAGGACGCGGGCAACATTCCCCTGCCGGATCTGCCGCCGACCCTGCTGGACCCCGTCGATGATGTCGGTCCACTGGTGTGGTGAGACCCGCCTGGACTGGCGCACGCCATTGCAGCGTGATCGGCGCCGCCCACCGGCGGCAGGGCAAACCCTGCCAAGACGCCTCCCGGGTCTGCCAAGTCGGCCCTGAGCTGCAACTGCTGCTGGTCTCCGATGGCCATGGCGGCAGCCGCTATCGCCTCAGCGATGTGGGCAGCCAACTGGCCTGCGCGGCGGCAGAGGAGTCGGTCGCGGCGCTGGCCAGGACACTCTCCCTTCAGGATCAAGACGGCTGGCGCCGGCAGCTCGCGCAGGAGCTGCCGGCCGCGATTCAGCAGCGCTGGCTCCAGGCGATCGAGGAGCACTGGAGTAGCCAGCCCGCTTCAGCAGACGAAGCCTTCTCCAGCGCGCTCTACGGCTGCACCCTGGGATTGGTCCTGCTGAGCCCCGATTGGTGGGGCTGCACCGGCGTCGGCGATTGGGACCTCGTGGAGATCCACGCCGATGGAGACGCCCGTCTGGTGAACCAGGAGCGACTGAACAACGCCACAGGTGAGGCCACCTTGAGCCTCTGCCAAACCGAAGCCCTCGGTGCCTGGTCCACGCGGGTCCAACTCCAGTCCGCCCTCCCCACAACCGCCCTGGTGCTCTGCACCGATGGGGTGCGCAAGTCCTGCGCCACCGATGGGGACTTCCTGCAGCTCTGCCAGCAGATGCTGGAGATCCAGGGGGAGGCCTTGGTCCAGGGATTGGAGGAAATCACGGCCCAAGGCAGCGGTGACGATGTCTCCGTTGCCATCGCCCAGCGCAGCGAACCAGCCCGGCGCGGGAAGGCGGGGGTCCTCACCGCCCTGGGTGCTGCCGCAGCCCTGATCGCAGGGGGCCTCTGGTGGTGGCCCAAGGCCCCTGATCCGATGGCACTCGAGATCCAACAGCTCTGCCAGCACCCCGAGCGGATTGAGGCCAGCCTCAAGCAACGGCGCCAGCAATTCCTGGCCCTCAAGAGCAGTCCCGCCCAAGCCCAAGCGCTGCTTGATCAGCCCGAGCGAGATCCCCTGGGCGCCCTGATTGCCAGCAGCGCACCTGGGGCCAAGGCGGAGCCAAAGGTCTGCCCAGCCCTGGAGCAAGCCCTGCGGGCGCAATGGGAGGCGGCGAGCGAGACTCAAGGGCCATCCCGCGCCCCGGCGCGACCATGAACGACTACCAGCTCGGCGTGAAGCTGCGGCGCCAAATCCTGGCGGACTTTGAGCGGGGGATCAGCAGTGATGTGCGCCGCTACCAGGCGCTGCTCAGCGATTTTTGCGGAGACAACGAACTGCTGCTGCTGCCGGCCCTGAAGCACCTGGTACAAACCGCCGCCTTCCAGGAGGCCGTGGCCGAGCGGCCGCCCCTACCCAGCGAAACCCAACTCAACCTGCGGCTGCAGCAAGAGCTCGACGCCCTCTTCGCCCCGGCCCTATGCCTGCGGATGGCCGAAGTCCTGCGGGGCCTGCTGGGCCTGGCCCCCGATGGGCAGGCCATCCCCAGCGACCTCCAGGACGAGCCCACCGCCGGGGTGGAGACCCCCGTTCGCTCCAACAGCGGTGTCGTCGCAGTGCTGAGCTTCATCGCTGGCGTGCTGGTGGTGGGCGTTGTTGGCGCCCTCACCTGGCTGGTGCTGCTCAACCGCTCCATGACGCCCTCCACGGCCACGGCACCGGCCCTGGTGAGCGAGCCCGAACCCACCCAAACCGAACCGGAGCAGGCCACCAGTGAACCCAAGTTGGATCCAGCCCAACTGCAGTTAAACCAGGCCATTGAGACCGTCCGCCAGCTGTACGACGACATCTCCCTGGGGAACACCGCTGCCGCCAAGCAACTCTTCAGCCCCCAAGCCGCCGATCAGTTCGATCCCGCCTTCTTCAGCCAGTTCCAACGGGTGGCCGTCGACAACCTCCAGGAAGTCAGCCGCGATGGCAGCAAGGTCACCCTGCAGGGGGTCGTGACCTTCGTCTATCCGGATGGCACCAGCCAGGCGGAATCACGTTCCTTCACCGTGGACACCGCCAGCCAACCGGGACTGATCACCGCCAGCAGCTTTGATCAAGTGGTCAGCCCGCGCCGCTGAGCAGGCACAAAAAAGCCCCCGCTCTGCGGGGGCCAAGGAAACGGGGGAACCGCAAATCAGGCGGTACCGCAGAAGGTGACGTCGGGGAACTTGAGCTTGGCCTCTTCCAGGCTCTTGCCCTTGCCTTCCTCTTGCCAGTAGTTGATCACCTCGGTGGCCTTGTTGAGGACTTCAACGCGCTCGTTATCGGTGATCCAGCTCTTGCCTTCCAGCTCGGTCCTCAGGGTTTCCCAGGCGTCCTCACGGGGCCAGAAGAAGTAGGAGGTCAGGGGGCTGGGGCCGCCACCGACGATCTGATCGACGGCCAGGGCCACGTTGTCCGGCAGCCAGAGGATCTTCACCAGGAAGCGGCCCTCATCGGCCTTCGGGGTACGGCCGGAGGGAACGCCGTTCTCGTCGATGGTGGCGGTCGCCAGGGCAGCGCTGGCACCACTCAGCACCGGACGAGCCTCAGTGGTCTCCGTTGCCGGAGCTTCTGTCGAGGCAGTCGTAGCAGCAGTCGCCGCGGCGCTCTCAGCGCTCTCGGTGCTCATGGTGTCCGCGCTCAAGGCTTAATGACAAACAACTAACCTACCAGCCGCTGTTCTCCACTCCCCTGAGCCCGCGCGCTGTTCTCCTGTTCGACATCGACGGCGTGATCCGCGATGTGGGAGGCAGCTACCGCAAGGCCATCGTGGAGACGGTGCATCACTACAGCGGCCAGCGGCCCAGCCCCGAGAGCATCGATGCCCTGAAGGCCGAGGGGTGCTGGAACAACGACTGGGAGGCCTCCCTGGAGTTGCTGCGCCGGCAGGGTCAGCAAGACCTCCCGGCCTTTGAGGCACTGGTAGAGGTCTTCAACAGCTTCTATTTCGGTGGTGATCCAGAGGGTGACCCAGCGGCTTGGGCGGGCTTCATCCGCAACGAGCCCCTGCTGGTGGATCCCGCGTTCTTTGCCTCTCTCTCGGCGGCGGACGTGGCCTGGGGGTTTGTCAGTGGCGCCGAGCCCCCCTCGGCCCGCTTCGTGCTGGAGACCCGCCTTGGCCTGAGGCAGCCGCCGCTCATCGCCATGGGGGAGGCCCCCGACAAACCGGACCCCAGCGGCTTCCTGCGGCTGGCGGACGCTCTGGCAGCGGCAACCGTGCCGGTGGCCTACCTGGGGGACACCGTGGCTGACGTCACCACTGTGGTGCGGGCACGCCAAGAGCGTCCCGCTCAACGCTTCATCAGCCTGGCGGTGGCCCCGCCGCACCTCCAGAACAGCCCGCGCCGCGGGGCCTATGAGGAGCAGCTGCGGGCCGCCGGTGCTGATGCGGTCATCGCCAACACGAGCGCTGTGTTGGCGGCTCTGGAGCAGGCGATCGCCTAGCGCTCCAAGGCCGCCGGAGCCTTGAGGGCGGCAGCGGTGAGGTTCTCATGGCCGTGATCAGTCACCGCCACGTCGTCCTCAATGCGAATGCCAATCCCCTTCCAGCGCGCCTCGATCTCGGGCTGCCCCTCGGGAACCGGCAGCCGATCGCTGACGTAGAGGCCCGGCTCAACCGTCAGCACCATGCCGGTCTCCAGGGCCACATGGTGCTCACCCAGGCGATAGGCACCGACGTCATGGACGTCCAGGCCCAACCAATGGCCGGTGCGGTGCATGTAGAGGTGCCGGTAGGCCCCCTGCTCGATGATCCCGTCCACCTCGCCCCGCAGCAGACCCAGGTCCACTAAGCCCTCCACCAGCACGCGCACGGCGGTGTCATGGACGCCTTCAGCGGTCTGCCCCGGAGCAACGAAGGCCACGGCCGCCTCCTGGGCGGCGAGCACGAGGTCATAGAGGGCGCGCTGCTCGGCGCTGAAGCGGCCGTTGATTGGGAAGGTGCGGGTGATGTCTCCGTTGTAGTAGTCGTTCAGAGAACAACCGGCGTCGATCAAGAGCAGATCGCCGTCCTTCAGCACCGCATTGTTCGCCGTGTAGTGCAGCACGCAGGCGTTGTCCCCACCGGCGACGATCGAGCCGTAGGCCGGGCCGCGGGCCCCCTGCTCGAGGAAGTGCTGCTCGATCACCCCCTGCACCTGGCGCTCGTTCAGCCCTGGGCGGGCCACCTGGCGGGCCAGTTCATGGGCCTCGGCGGAGATGCGGGCCGCTTCGCGCATCCGCGCGATTTCTTCGGGGCTCTTGCGCAGCCGCAGGGCATGCAGGAGCGGACAGGGCGCCACCAGGCCCAGGGCCGCCGTACCGCTGCGGGGGGCACGGTCGAGCTGACCAGCCCAGGCCTGCAGCACGTGGGGCTCCACCTCGGGGTGCTTCCCCACCCGGAAGGCGATGCCTTCGGCACCGCGCAAATAATCGGCCAACCGTTCCGCCAGCTCCTCGCGGGGGTGGGCCAGGTCTGCGCCAAAGCGCTCCACGGCCCCTTCACAGCCCCATCGGAAGCCCATCCAGACCTCGGCACTGGGCTCCTTGGGCTGCACAAAGAGAACAAAGCGCTCCCCCTCGGGCCGATGGGGCAGAAACAGCGCAACCGCGTCGGGCTCATCGAAACCCGTCAGGTACCAGAAGTCACTGTTCTGGCGAAAAGGCCACTCGCAGTCGGCGTGATGCGTCACCAGCGGAGCCGCGGGAATCACCGCAGCAGCGCCGCCAAGGGCCTGAAAGAAACGAGCACGGCGCTGGGCAAAGACGTCCGGAGCGAGCGACATGGAAGCGAGCGGTGCTGAGCGCGACGATGGCACAACCGCTTCAATACGTGGCGACCAGGCCCCTGCCCTTGCCTCAGCCCTCCACCGCTGAACGCTGCGCCCTGTTGCTCTCGCAATGGCGGGGAGACCTGCGCCTGAGCGATCGGGAGCGCTCGGTGCTGGAGCCGGAGCTGCGCACCCTGGATCAACAGTTGCTGGCGCTGAAGCAGCGGCGGCTGCGGGTGGCGGTCTTTGGCCGGGTGGGCGTGGGCAAATCCAGCCTGCTGAATGCCCTGCTGGAGAAGCCGGCCTTCGCCACGGACGTGGCCCACGGCTGCACCCGCAAGCAGCAGCGCGAGACCTGGGGGGTCCAGGTGCCCGATCTCAGCCAGATCGAGCTGGTGGACACCCCGGGCATTGATGAGATTGCCGCCCGGGCCCGCCATCGCCTGGCGGCCAGGGTCGCCCTGGGGGCCGACCTGGTCCTGCTGGTGCTCGACAGCGACCTGACCACCCCGGAGGCCGAGGCGATCGAGCAGCTACTGGGCGCCGGCAAACCGCTGCTGCTGGTGCTCAATCGCATCGACAACTGGCCGAGCGGCGAGCGCTCGGCGCTGATCGAGAGCATCCGCTCGCGCCTCCCCCGCCAGGCGCAGCACCTGGAGATCCTGCCGGTGGCCGCCGCCCCGCGGCGGGCGGTGCTGCTGGAGGGGGGCCGCGTGCGCAGCGAACCCCAGCCAGCGCAGATCGCACCGCTGCGCAGGGCCCTGCTGGAGCTGCTCCAGGACCAGGGTTCCCTGCTGCTGGGCCTCAATGGACTGCGGGCGGCGGATCGTTTCAGCCAGAGCCTGCATGCCTGGCGCCTGAAGCGCGGCAAGGCCGCCGCCCAAGGTCTGATCGGCCGCTATGCAGCGATGAAAGCCACCGGCGTCGCCGCCAATCCGCTGCTGCTGCTGGATCTCGCCGGCGGCTTTGCGATCGACACCGCCCTGGTGCTGCAGCTCTGCAAGCTCTACGACCTGGAGATGAGCAGCAGCGGCGCCCGGGCCCTGTTGACGCGGCTCTCGGCGCAAAACGCCCTGCTGGGGGGAACCCAACTGGGCATCCAACTGCTGCTGGGGGGACTGCGGCAGGTGTTGCTGCTGGCCGCCCCCCTGAGTGGCGGCTTGAGCCTGGCGCCGGCGGCTCCGGTGGCCATGGCCCAGGCGGCCCTGGCCGTCTACAGCACCCG